>JBGSXH010000032.1:0-3579 GCA_041751515.1 Cyclobacteriaceae bacterium
GGCATAACCCATACCAATAATGCGCTAAGCCCGATTTTCTACCCTTCCAATGATTATATGAGTAAGAAGGGCATATTGATAGGCTACTATAACTTTAATGAAAAAGCAACGTCAGTGGGCGAGCTAAGCTATAAGGACCGCGAAGTGTTAGCCTTGGAAAAGGGCAGTCTTATACATCCTCAATATTCAGAAGCATTTGAAAAGTCTTTTTCTGTCAGCTGGCATAAGCAGCCCTACAGTTTAGGCGGTTGGGCGGTGTATGGCGCAGAAGCGCGGAACCGCTTTTATCCTTCCCTGCTGAAGCCGGACCATAACGTTTATTTTGCCGGGGAGCATACCACTTATCTCACTGCCTGGATGGCAGGTGCTTTTGAGTCTGCCCGTTCTGTCGTGGCGTCCATGCATTCCAGGCTGAATGAGCAACATTTCGAATATGAGTCTGTAGACAACCATTAACTACTATAAACCTACCTCAAACCATGAAAAAACCCATCAATCGCAGAAACTGGCTTCGCTCAAGTGCTTTGTTGCTGGGCGGCATTGGCCTGCTGCCCAAAGCGCTTTCAGCAATAGAGATCCGTTCAAATGCTCCTTTTCGGCCATATGAGTCTGATGAAAGTGTGCTTTTGGATGCACCTCCGGCCCTAAAAGCCAGGCTGAGTGCCAACGAAAACCCATTTGGTCCTTCTGTCAAAGCTAAAAAGGCGATGGATGAAGCCGTACCGACCTGCTATCAATATCCGTTTATGCATACGAGGACTTTGAGGCAAAATATTGCTGATTATGAGAAAATCAGTCCGGACAATATACTCTTAAGCGCCGGTTCTTCTCCCTTGCTATTGGCTGCTGCGATGCACTATGGCAGAAAGGGCAGCAATATCATTACAGGCGACCCTTCTTATGGTGATTTAACCGGAAAGGCCGCTAACTTCGATACGACCATCATTCAGGCGCCTTTGACGGCAGATTATAAGCTGGACCTTAAGGCCATGGAAGAGAAAATCAACAGAGATACCGTCATGGTATATATCTGCAATCCCAATAATCCGACGGGAACAGTGCTGGATGCTGATGAGCTGAAATATTTCTGTACACGGGTTGCCAAGAGAACGACCGTTTTTGTTGACGAAGCCTATATCGACTACCTGGAAGATCCGGATAAGTCCAGTGTCATTGCTGCTGTGCGTAACCATGATAATGTGGTTGTTGCCCGCACTTTTTCCAAATTATATGGTTTTGCCGGCCTTAGGGTAGGTTATGTCGTAGCCAGTGAGGAAACAGTAACGCAACTGAATAAATATACCTCCGGTGCATTCAGCATTTCTGCTCCTGCCATCAGCGCGGCATTGGCCAGCTACCAGGATGTTGAATTTCGAAAAGATGTGATCAGCAAAACGGATGCTTCCAAATCCTTCCTTTATGGATTGTTGAAAAAGGAAGGATATGATTATATACCCTCTTCTACCAATTTTGTCATGTTTCCGCTGAAAATGGATGGTCGCCGCTTCAGCGAAGAAATGATGAAACGCGGCGTAAGTATACGATACTGGGAGTTTGATGAACAGCAATGGTGCCGGGTAAGTCTGGGCAAGATGGAAGAAATGAAGGCATTTGAATCTGCTTTTCATCAACTTTCTTAAGCTCATCTGAGTGCAATACCTATCAACGCATCAACCGAAATACTTTTTTTACACAATCAACCTTTAATATGAAACCACAACTACTATTGCTCATATGCTTATATCTTTTGGCATCTCCGATGATGTTTGCACAAAGCAGTGATGCTGAAAGCAGGCCCCTGACCATGGAAGAGTATGAAATGACAAAAGATTTTGAAATAGCAGATCTGGATAGCGACACTTATGTCAAAGTGGACGATAATTACGTTTTGGACCGCTACGAAATGAAAAAGCCTTATTTCATCACAGGAGATGATGGATTGAAGAAACGCATAGATCTGTATAATCTTTTGGAAAGAGAATCCATGAGCATCCTGGGAATGGTCATTTTCTATACCAATGAAAAAGATGAAGTATTTAAGGCTTTGTTGCCTGGTTTTTCCACGGAAGGCGATATCTGGGAGCGGTATTTTGAAGACATTCATGCCATTGATAAGGAAGAAGAAAACTTCGTTCTTAAGCTATCCTATGTTTTGTCCAAGGAGGTGAGTTTTCAGCATTTCAAAGCACAGGGAGACCAGCTGCCGATTGAATCTGCCACTTATGGCAATGATATCTGCTTTCCCGGCAACCAGGTGGTGGCCATGGCCAATGGAAGAAGCAAGTTTTTACGTGACGTGAAAGCTGGTGATCGTGTCGTTACTGTGGACCCTGATACAAAATTAGAGAAAATTGTTGCTGTAAAAGGCTTGGTCTCCCATGAGGCGAGCAACTACGCCATCACGCAGTTAAATGTGGTTGCAGCCATTGAAACGCTGGAGGCAGAAGGTATGGTGGTGCGCCTAAGCAATAAGCTGCTAGAAGCTACACCCAACCACCCGATGATGACCAAAAACGGCAGAAAAGCGATGTCAGAAATTGAAGCTGGCGAGGAAATCCTTTGCTTGAACAATGCTACGAATGCCTATGAAACATTTCATGTGCTCAGCAAAAAGGAATATGCTGCCGGTACACAAAAGGTGTACAATATGGTGGCAGATGAAGGCGCTACTTTCTTAATGAATGGCGTCATGGTGCTTCAAAAATAATGAAGAAACGGGTGATTTGCATTCATCTACAGAATACAAAAAAATAAGGGAGCTACGGAATAGGCCCCAGTGCTCCCTTATGAATAGTTTTAAAACAATAAAACCAATTCAATTTATAAAAAAAATTCACAATTAATAGCATCAGGTCAATCTGGCCAATGCTATCCATCCCACAATGATCCGATGCATGCTTCGGATTCACCGCACTTGATTATTAGGACTATCATCGGACATTGTTTCAAATGACCGATCATGGAATGACGATGACTTGTATTTTTAATTAACATATACAAACCGTTAGTCATACTTCATGTTAGGAAGAATTCAACAATCCCAAAGCCCAAGGCTCAAAGATGCCTTGCAAATGTTTTCTTAACACGAGAAATATATTTTTTGACCATAGCTGATGCCAAGGCTATAAAACAGCCCCTGGTATAACTATGCTTTGCCCAACAATTGCTAACCTAAATTAAACGACTATGAAATCAATTTTACCAATGCTTTCCCTGGCCTTGCTGTTGTTCAGTTGGACGACAGAAAGTACTGCCCAGGAGGTGTATACTGTTACCGGACAGGTGATAGATCCGGATGATGGCCTTCCGCTACCTGGAGTTAATGTGCTGGAAAAGGGCACGCAGAACGGTCGGGTCACCGATACGGAAGGAAGTTACAGCATCGACGTAAGCCCCAATGCTACCCTGGTTTTTTCATTCATTGGCTACAAAACCACCGAAATACAGGTGAACAACCGCAGTGTAGTCGATCTTACCATTCCTACCGATAACCGGCAGCTAGCCGAAGTGGTCGTCACTGCATTCGGTCTGGAGCGAGATAAAAAGGCTTTGGGTTATACTACGCAGAGTGTCGAAGGA
>JBGSXH010000033.1:0-7731 GCA_041751515.1 Cyclobacteriaceae bacterium
CCGCCGGAACCGGTATAGCCTGTTCCCGAAATGATGACGTTGTCGACACCCGCAAACTTGCCAGTTTCAAAGGTGTAAAATTTTATGCCCGCCAGATCTATGTCCGTTAAAGACTGTAATGCTTCCGTGGCTTTCGGGCCCTGCACGGCAAATAAGCTCATTTCGTTAGAAATATTCTTCATGCTTGCTCCCATATCATTCTGGCTGCTAATCCAGTCCCAGTCCTTATCGATATTGGATGCATTCACTACCAGCATGTATTTGTCTTGCTCCATGCGGTAAACCAGGAAGTCATCTACTATGCCGCCTTTGTCATTGGGAAGATAGGCGTATTGCGCTTTGCCATCTACCAGTTTGCTGGCATCGTTACTGCTTACCTTCTGGATCAAATCAAGCGCTTTAGGCCCTTCTATCATAAATTCACCCATATGCGAAACATCAAAAATGCCGACTGCCTCTCGTACTGTATTATGCTCCTCAATATCGGAACTGTAACGCACAGGCATATTATAGCCAGCAAAAGGCACCATTTTAGCACCGGCCTTTTCGTGCACATCGTTTAAGGCAACTTTCTTTAATGTCGTCATAGGGGTTTTGTTTATTTGCGGTAAAGGTATAAAAAAAGAGGTTTTATCAGCAGTTTAGAGGTAAAAAAGTGGGCTTTGAAAAAGGCGTTAAACCTTCTCTGCCAGCATTCGGAAACTTTTGCGATGCAACGGACTGATGCCATGTTCAGCAATGGCTTTTCGATGCGCTATTGTTGGGTAGCCGACATTGCTTTCCCATCCATAATGTGGGTAGGCAGTGCTGTGTTCTTGCATAAGTGCATCACGATAGGTTTTCGCTAAAACCGACGCGGCAGCTATAGAATAGAATTTAGCATCGCCCTTCACGATGCACTGATGCGGAATGCCAAGGTAAGGTGTAAACCGATTGCCATCAATAAGCAAAAGCTCAGGTCGCAAAGAAAGCTGATCCACCGCCTTATGCATGGCCAGAAAAGAAGCGTTCAGAATATTGATACGGTCAATTTCCAACTGGCAAACCTCCGCAACGGCAAAACACAAAGCCGTCTGCTCGATTTCTACCCGCAAAAGATCCCGCTGGATTTTGTTCAGTTGTTTGGAGTCATTAAGAATGGGGTGCGAAAAATTGTCTGGTAGAATAACCGCAGCGGCTACTACCGGCCCCGCAAGGCAGCCTCTGCCTGCTTCATCACAACCCGCTTCTACAAATCTTCTCGAAAAGCTCGATTCTAACATATGCGCAATATAAAAAGCGCAGGTTTAAATCGGAATTGATCTCAACTTTAAATGATTATTGTATTTTTGCGCTATGAATGCACAAGAGAACCCCTGGCAAAAACTGAAAACCAGTCCGATTTACGAAAATCCATGGATCAAAATTGAAGAAGACGAGGTCATTAACCCAGCCGGAAATCCCGGTATTTATGGCCGTGTATCCTTTAAAAATAAAGCTATTGCCATCATTCCAGTAGATGAAAAGGGTAATACCTGGCTTATTGGCCAGTACCGCTATACACTGGAAGAATATACCTGGGAAATACCCATGGGCGGCGGCCCTTTGGAAGACCATATCCTCGATTCGGCCAAAAGAGAGCTGAAGGAAGAAACGGGCCTCACTGCTAGTAAATGGGAAAACATCATGCGCATCCATACTTCCAATTCGGTCACCGATGAAGAAGGGTTTGTGTTCCTGGCCACTGATCTGCAAGCAGGCGATACAGAGTTCGAAGAAACCGAGGTGCTCCATGTCAAGAAACTACCGCTCAAAGAAGCGGTTGAAATGGTCATGCGCGAAGAAATTACCGATGCCATTAGTATTGCAGGGCTGTTGAAGGCCGCGAGAATATATGGAGTATAAACCAGAAACTGCGCTGGGCAGCATGCAGGCCTACAATTACGCGGAGCATTTCAGGCGCCACCTGAAGCTGGCCTATCCTGTCATGCTCAGCCAGTTGGGCAATGTTATGGTGGGCGTGGCAGACAGTGTGATGGTAGGGCAGTTGGGTGCAACACCCCTGGCTGCCGTGTCTCTGGGCAACAGTATATTTTCGGTCATCTTAATGTTCGGTATTGGCATTTCCTTTGGTATCACGCCGCTCGTAGCCCTGGCCGACGGGGAAGGTAATATCACCAAAAGCAGGCAGATTTTTAAGCATGGCCTCATCATCAACATCGTCACCGGTGTCTTGCTGTTTGCATTGGTCACGCTGGCCGGCCGCTATTTATACCAGCTCAACCAACCTGAGGCCGTAGTGACGCTTACTTTGCCGTATTTAAATATTGTCACACTTTCCATCCTTCCCTTCCTCTTTTTTCAATCCTTCAAACAATTTGCCGAGGGCCTTTCTTTTACCAAGCAGGCCATGTACATCACCGTTGCCTGCAACCTGCTCAATGTAGGACTCAATTATCTGCTCATTTATGGGAAATTGGGTTTTCCTGCCATGGGCTTGGTAGGGGCTGGCTATGCTACCCTTATTTCCAGAATCATCATGGGCGCTGTCATCGCCTGGTATATGTTGCAGAGCAAATACTTTAAAAAATACTGGAAGGGAATCGATTTTAAAGTGTACGAAATTGCCGTTTTTAGTGCCATTACTAAAGTAGGGTTGCCCACAGGCCTGCAATTTATCTTTGAAGTCAGCGCATTCAGTGCCGCCGCGATCATGATGGGCTGGTTGGGCGCCAATCCCCTGGCTGCACATCAGGTTGCCATCAGCCTGGCCAGTGTGAGCTATATGACCGCCACCGGAATTTCTGCCGCCGCTACCGTTCGGGTAGGGAATCAGTTAGGTAAAAAAGACATCAAGACCATGCGGATGGCCGGTTTTACAGCCTTTGGCATGGGCGCAGCGTTTATGGCAGTTTGTTGCGTAGTATTCATTCTTGGCCAAAATTTCTTGCCCTCTTTATACATTGACGATACAGAAGTGATCACCATTTCTGCTAGTCTCCTCGTCATCGCTGCCTTCTTTCAAATCTCAGACGGCATACAGGTCGTCGGTTTGGGCGCACTCCGCGGCATGCGTGATGTTAAGATTCCGACACTCATCACCCTTGTCGCCTATTGGGTCCTCGGGCTGCCGATTGGCTACTGGCTTTGCTTCAAAATGAACCTTGGTCCCGAAGGCATTTGGTATGGCCTGCTTATCGGGCTTAGCAGTTCGGCGATACTCATTTCCAGTCGTTTTTTAATGTTGAGCAAAAAACTCCTGCGAGGACAGTCCATTCGAGTTTAATTATAGTTAATAAAGTGAGGGCGTTGCCTGCGGCCCAGGCTTTCCGCGAAAAGTCCTCAGCCGAACCGGCTTTGCTAGATGCTTTCGACCTACTGCTATACATGAATATTTCAGCTAACGAGATCGGTGCTCCGGCTTCCGGGCTTTCTGCTGCAATCCTTAACGCGAAGAGAGCACCTGTAATGCCACTAATCTGCAAATTGAGGATGAATTCTCATAACACTTATCGATAATTACTTAAATACGCGATCAAAATCAGCCTTAGTCTTAAAAAACCATTTTAATCTTATAGTTTAGGGTCACTGAACCATCCAAAGGAAAAAACATGGCAAAACAAGAAGCCCGAAATGTCAATTACAGCCGTACCACATTGACAGAGTTAATGATTCCCTCTTACGAAAACTTTGGAGGCAAAATTCATGGAGGCATTCTACTATCCCTCATGGATAAGGTAGCTTATGCCTGTGCCAGCAAGCATGCCGGAGCCTATTGCGTAACAGTTTCAGTGGACAATGTGGATTTTCTGCAACCTGTAGATGTCGGCCATCTGGTATCGCTTCAGGCCTCTGTTAATCATGTAGGGAATACCTCGCTGGTAGTTGGCATTAGGGTGCAGGCCGAAGACATCAAATCTGGTGAAGTCAGCCATACTAACACCAGCTACTTTACGATGGTAGCGAAAGATAGCGAAGGAAAGCCGACCAGGGTGCCCAAACTCATTCTGGAATCCCGTGAAGACTTGCGACGCTTTATAGAAGCTTTGCACCGAAAGCGCTTCAGAAAAGACTATAACGAATCAGTAGCCACCGATAAAAGTAAGCTCAAACTCGATGAAGAAATGGAAGAAATAAAAGACGAACGCTGCATTTTACAGTTGTCTTAAGTGTATTTCATCCAACACTAAGATGCTTTTGAGGCTTTTTGCAGCAAATCAATGAAAACGAAAGCGGGATATTGCAATATCCAGTGGCATCTAAATTTAAACAATCATATGAACAAAAAAGCAAAAGGAACCTTAAAAGCTTTAGCACTACTTTCCAGTACATTTTTAATAGGTAAATTATCATCTCAGCTATTAAGCGCCTTTGGTAAATCGCCATCAGGAGATCGCTTTCATAGAATTCTCAGGTCGGCCAATTTTAAGCAGGGCGCTTTTCAAAATATCTCGCCCACACCGGTCATGCTGCCCAATGCATCGATGCTGAAGGTGACCAAGCAATTTATTTTTAAACAGGAGCAGGTGAAGCCTGCGGCCCCAATACCATCTGTACACACGAACTTAAAAAGACTTCATTCAGCCGAGCCGACATTGGTCTGGTTCGGTCACTCTTCCTATATGATCCTTTCAAAGGGTTTTAATATTCTGGTAGATCCGGTATTCAGTGGTAATGCCTCACCCGTGTCTTTCTTTGGGAAATCATTCGAAGGCAGTGACGTTTATGACCATGAAGATATGCCCGTCATCGACCTGCTCGTCATCACCCATGACCATTATGACCATCTCGATCAAAAAACCATTCAGTCGCTGAATCCCAAAGTAAAGCAATTCATTACGCCATTAGGGGTGGGTGAGCATTTGGAATACTGGGGAGTTAAACCTGAAAAAATTACTGAATTAGACTGGCAGGAAGAAAAAGCTATTGAGGAGGGTGTAAAGCTAACAGCCACTAGCGCAAGGCATTTTTCCGGTAGAGCATTCAAAAGAGGGAGGACACTTTGGGCTGCCTATGTGCTGGAGCTCCATGGGTATAAAATTTTATTGGGTGGCGATTCAGGCTACGATACCCATTTTAAAGACATAGGAGAGCAGTATGGACCTTTCGACCTGGCCATTCTGGAGGCAGGACAATTCGGCGAAAATTGGCCGCATATCCATATGTTTCCTGAAGAAACTGTCAGGGCCGCGATGGATTTAAAAACCAAAGCGCTGCTTCCCGTGCATTGGGGAAAATTTGTTTTATCTACTCATCGGTGGAATGCGCCTATTGAAGGTGTTGTCAGCCATGCTAAATTACACAATTTGTCAGTCCTTACCCCTCAAATTGGCGAATCTGTACAAATAGGTGCCGAAAATATTACCAAAGCATGGTGGAGCTAAGTATTGCATTAACTTGCAACTGTTAGTAGCAAGGCGATCAATGTTGCAGTGCATCTATTTGCTGGCTTCGCTGCAAGTGGTATTTCCTTTTGTATTTACACAGGAAATACCATAAATCTTCATCACTATGGCAAAATTGTACTTAGGAAATGAGCACAATTAAGCGAGAGTATTGCAGCTTAGGTTTATCAATATTCCCTCGCAAGAAGGAGGAGAGGCGTTTGACCATTAAAAAACAGGTGCATGCAAATTAAAACTGCATAAAAAACGTATTTTGCAAGCTGCTTTAACAAGCAATTGATATATTAGGTCTTTAGGAACTATCTTATTATATGCAAAAACCATTACTGTTCATTTCGAGCTTACTATTGAGTTTTGCTGCATTTGCACAGCAATCTCCCTTCATATTGCCTTTGCGACAACAGGCTGAGGTACAGGATGCCTGGCTGGAAAACCGAATGCAAACAGTTTTGCCCGAAATCATGCGGCGCACCGGTATTGATATGTGGATCGTAGCGGCGAGAGAGTACAACGAAGATCCCGTGATCGAAACTATGCTGCCGGCAACCTGGCTCGCCGCCCGTCGCCGCACTGTTTTAATCATGTACGACAGGGGGGAAGATGAGGGTATAGAATACCTCGCGGTTGCCCGTTATGATGTAGGTACTACTTTTAAAAAGGCTTGGGAGCCAGAGCAGGAGCCTAACCAATGGCAGCGCGTAGCAGACATCATTGCCGAAAAGCAACCGAATAAAATCGGTATCAATAAATCTGAACACTTTGCCCTGGCCGATGGCCTTACTGCGGCAGAATATGATAGTTTCCTGAAAGTGCTTCCGAAAGCCCAGCAGCAAAAACTAAGCTCTGCAGCAATGCTTGCCATTGGGTGGCTGGAAACCCGCAGCCCAGAAGAAATGGTTGTTTATGAGCAGATTTGCCGCATTGCCCACAATATCATCGCCGAAGGTTTCTCGGAAAATGTTATTCAGCTAGGCGTAACCACCACCGACGATATCGTTTGGTGGTACCGTGAACGCATCAAATCCCTTAAGCTAGACACCTGGTTTCACCCGACCGTAGACATTCAGCGTGCAGATCCCGAATCTTTTGACCATCTGAGGACTTTCAGTAAGAGGCCGGAATTACAGACCATCATGCCAGGAGATCTGCTGCATGTCGATTTCGGTATCACTTACCTTGGCCTTAATACCGATACGCAACAACATGCCTACGTTTTGAAACCGGAAGAAACAGCAGTGCCCGATTATCTTGTCGCTGCCTTTGAAAAGGGCAACCGGCTGCAGGATATTTTAACGGATGCTTTTGAAACCGGCCGTACTGGCAATGAAATATTGAAAGCCGCCAGAGAGCAGGCCGAAAAAGAGGGGATTGAAGGTACAATATACACACATCCTATAGGTTATCATGGGCATGCCGCCGGCCCGGCAATAGGCATGTGGGATAATCAGGGTGAAGTGCCGCATACTGGTGATTATCCTTTGTATCCAAACACTGCGTTTTCCATCGAATTGAATGCTGCGGTTCAGATTGATGAATGGGATAAAAAAATCAGAATTATGCTTGAGGAAGAGGCATTTTTCGATGGTCAAAAGGTCCGCTATATGGACGGAAGACAGAAAAAAATTCTACCTATTCCAAGGAAGCATGATCATTTGGGTAATTAAATAATAATATTTGAAGTTGATAAAAGTGCTTTTCAGGTTACAATCGCTCTATTGCGCATTTCTGTTCTTCTTTGTATTCCTGGTATTGCTACCAGGCTTCCTGTATGCGATATGGACCCAAAACTATAAATTGGGCTATCAGCTCAATTATATATGGTCTAAGTGCTTTCTGTTTTTAGGAGGGTTGCATTTGCAAAAGGAATTTCGCGCAGTGTATGACAAAGATCAGCCCTATATTATAGCACCCAACCACACCTCATACCTGGATATTCCTACCGTTGGCCAGACACCGGTACCTTTTCTGTTCTTGGGCAAGAGCTCATTGGCGAGGGTTCCACTGTTTGGTTATATGTACAGAAAGCTGCATATATTGGTCGACAGGAATAGTTTGAAGAGTAATTACGATACTTTTAAACGAAGCATAGAAGCGGTGGAGGCCGGTAAAAGTCTTGTTATTTTTCCCGAAGGTGGTATTTTAAGTAAACAGCCCCCTTCAATGGTTAGGTTTAAGGATGGTCCTTTTCGGGTGGCTATCGAAAAACAAATTCCGGTTATTCCTGTAACGATTCCTTTTAATTGGATAATTTTGCCAGATGATAACCGTTTTTTATTGCGCGGTCGTTCCCTGAAGGTCATCTATCATGAACCGATAAGTACTGTCGGACTAACCCTAGCTGATCTTG
>JBGSXH010000034.1:0-2533 GCA_041751515.1 Cyclobacteriaceae bacterium
ACTCGTAAATCGCCACTTACCAAAAGCATGAGGCTTTCTTTAGCGTTCATCTTTTTAGTAAGGTATTCTGTATGACCTGGAAACTGAAAATTTTCCTGTTGGATATTATTTTTATTGATAGGGGCAGTGACCAATGCATCTATTTCTCCTTTAATGAGGGCATCGGTAGCGTTTTCCAGTGAGATAAAAGCACTCTGACCGGCTTCAGGCGTTTCAGTACCAATATTTATCTCAACCATGGTTTCCCAGCAATTGACAACATTTACTTTGCCTGGGAAAAAATGCCCTGAAGCTTTGGCAACACTGTAAGTTACGTCGCGTACATTCGCCGCTTTTTTATAGTATGAAAGCACTTTGGTGCTACCAAAAACAACCGGCGTCATGAATGATAATATTCTGCTGTCATTTAATGCTTTTAAAATTACCTCTGGCCCTATGCCATTGATATCTCCTATGCTGATGCCTACAACGGGTTTATAAGTTGTCTCCTGTTCCATAAATTTATATTGAAGAATGAGTTTGTGTATTCATTCTGACTTTATAATCGCTTTCAACAAATTGTCTGTTGCAGCAATTCTCTTACTTTTACATTGCAATTTAAAGCTTTTTTATGCAGATAGAAATTGCAAGGCTATTTTATCAATTGCTTTAAATGCGCAGCACCTGTTATTGCTGTCATAGTACTCGAATACTATAGCAATTTGATGCAAAATATTTATTTCACGAAGACAATTCAATATGCAAGTTAGACCCAAAAAAATGCTTGGGCAGCATTTTCTCAAAGATATTGGTGTTGCCCGCCAAATTACCGATAGTCTCACAGGGCATGGCGGATATGAGCAGGTACTGGAGATAGGGCCGGGCATGGGGGTGTTGACACATTTGCTACTGGCGGCCGATCGCTTCAAGGTCAATGTGGTGGAAATCGACCGCGATTCTATTGCCTACTTGAAAAAGGAGCAGGTTATCCCCGAAGAGCAAATTTTTGAGGCCGACTTTCTCAAGATGTCTTTACATGAGATGTTTCCAGAAAAGCTGGCCATCATTGGCAACTTTCCCTATAACATTTCTTCACAGATATTTTTCAGGGTTTTGGAGCACAGGCAGCAGGTAACGGAAGTTGTTGGAATGCTGCAAAAGGAAGTGGCTGAACGCATTGCCAGCGGGCCCGGGAATAAGACTTATGGCATTTTGAGCGTGCTACTTCAGGCCTATTTTAAGGTAGAGTTGTTATTTACTGTACCTCCCGAAGTTTTTCAGCCTCCCCCAAAAGTGCAATCTGCAGTAGTAAGATTAACGCGCAATAATACCTTGGCTTTGGCCTGCGATGAGGTGATGTTTTTCAGGGTAGTAAAACAGTCCTTTCAGATGAGAAGAAAGACACTTCGAAACAGTTTAAAGCCGCTTGGGATTTCCGAGGCACTATCAGCATGGGAGCTGCTGAACAAGCGGGCGGAGCAACTATCAGTTGCTGATTTTGAGCAGTTAACATTAAGAATCACAGCAGATGCTGCCACTAAAAAGAGTAATTAGTTATACGATATGAGATGTCTTATTGCAGATGAAATGCACCCGGGAATAATACCGATGCTGGAGCAAATTGGTTTTGAAGTAAGTTATAAACCAGCCATTCAAAGGGATGAAATTATAGATGTGTTAAGATATTGTAATGGTCTGATTATCAGGAGCAAAACGGCTGTTGATGAAGCGTTAATTAAGAATGCCCAGGCATTACAGTTTGTTGCCAGGGCAGGCGCAGGCGTTGATCAGGTGGATGTCGATTTGTTGGCATCAAGAAAAATCACCCTGCTCAATGCACCAGAAGGCAACCGCGATGCGGTAGGTGAGCATTGTCTGGGTCTATTGTTATCGATGTTGCATAAGTTGCACGCTGGGGACCGGCATGTTCGGGCGGGCTTATGGGACAGGGAATTGCACCGGGGTACCGAGCTTAGTACCAGGACGGTAGGCATTATTGGTTATGGTAATATGGGGAGCACTTTTGCAAGGAAACTTTCAGGTTTAGGTTGCAATATTCTTGTCTACGATAAATACAAAAACAACATCAGTGATCCATTCGTAGAGCAGGTGTCACTGCCAACCTTGCAACGTGAAGCTGATGTAGTTTCCTTACATGTGCCACTAACGCCGGAAACTCGTAATTTTATCGATACTGATTTTTTCGCAGCACTTAAAAATGGGGTTCTGATTATCAACTCAGCGCGAGGTGAAATTCTCGATCATACGGCTTTGATCGCGGGTTTAGAGCAAGGTAAAATCGGAGGAGCAGCACTTGATGTGCTGGAAAATGAAAAATTGAAGACGCTTAATAAGGAGCAAAAAACGAACTTTCAGTATTTCGTAGAAAGTGAAAAAGTAATTCTCAGTCCACACGTTGCCGGCTGGACTAACGAATCTTACATAAGAATTAATGAGGTGCTGGTTTCCAAAATCAAGGCATTGTTATGATCCGGACTTAATTTTTTATTATTACAAACTGCTAAACAAAGTTTGTGATTTTACAATATTTATG
>JBGSXH010000035.1:0-3247 GCA_041751515.1 Cyclobacteriaceae bacterium
TGACCATCAGAGGCGCTCGCCGCCGTCGGGCAGCTGATCGTGGCTTTGTCTTGTCTGACCACGCCGATTGGGATGGTTTACTGACTGCAGTAAAAGCCACTGAAGCAGAACGCATTTACGCTACCCATGGCTATACCGCTGCTTTTGCTAAATACCTGGAAGAGCAGGGATATCAGGCACATGAACTTCAAACTAACTTTGGAGAAGATGAGGCTGAAAGTACCTAGTAACTTACTATCGTAAGTTGTTTGCGATAGCATAACGATTGTAAAGCCACTCAAGATTGTCTTTTCCATTTTGCAATAACGTAGAAAGCTGACAAAAATAGCCCATTCAATTAATTTCCCTTAAGATAAATTGCCCAATAGAATATTTTGTTTTGTAACCTATCCTCATATATTTGTTAGAATACCACCATTTTAACCAAAATATATGGAAAACATTGTCTATGCAATACCAGCGATGGGGCTGGTAGGATTACTCGTTATGTATATTAAATCTGCATGGGTGCAACGGCAGGATGCCGGCGACCCGAAAATGCAGGAACTGGCCCAACATATTGCTACTGGGGCCATGGCCTTTTTGAAAGCAGAATGGAAAGTTTTAGGGTTTTTTGTGGCCATCACCATGGTTATACTTGGCTGGTCTGGCACCCTGATAGAAACCAGCAGTCCGGTCATTGCCATTTCATTTCTTATCGGAGCATTTCTCTCCGCATTAGCCGGCTATATTGGTATGAGGATTGCCACCAAAGCCAATGTGCGCACCACCCAGGCCGCACGTACCAGCCTTGCCAAGGCACTGAATGTATCTTTCACCGGCGGCACTGTCATGGGACTTGGCGTCGCCGGACTTGCGGTGATTGGTCTTAGCGGTCTGTTTATTATATTCTATCATATGTATGTTGCCAATACTGGCGGAGATCTGACCGGTCTGGGTATGGAAAAAGCCCTGGAAGTACTGGCTGGCTTTTCTTTGGGTGCAGAAAGTATTGCCTTATTTGCTCGTGTTGGCGGCGGGATTTATACCAAAGCTGCCGACGTTGGCGCTGACCTTGTAGGGAAGGTGGAAGCTGGTATTCCTGAAGACGACGTGCGCAACCCGGCAACGATTGCTGACAATGTCGGTGATAACGTAGGGGATGTAGCAGGTATGGGCGCTGATTTATTCGGTTCTTATGTCGCCACTATTCTGGCCACTATGGTATTGGGTAGAGAGGTTGTGTCTGCTGATGCATTTGGAGGCATTGCTCCTATTTTACTGCCTATGGCTATCGCCGGAGTTGGACTGCTGTTCTCTATCGTAGGTACTATGATGGTGCGGATAAACGAAGGTGGTAATGTGCAGCGTGCGTTAAATATTGGCAACTGGGCCTCTATCTTGCTGACGATTATAGCATCTTATTTTCTGATCACCTGGATGCTGCCTGAAACCGGTATGCGAATGCCACGGGGCCTCACTGCTGAATTTACGGCTATGGATGTCTTTGGCGCTGTAGTGGTTGGTTTGATTGTGGGTACACTAATGAGTGCCATTACAGAATACTACACTGCCATGGGCAAACGTCCTGTTAATTCCATCGTGAAGGGCAGTAGTACTGGTCACGCTACCAATATCATCGGAGGTTTGGCTGTGGGAATGGAATCTACTGTCTTACCGATCCTTGTATTAGCAGGTGGCATCATTTTCTCTTATGCATTTGCCGGTCTTTATGGAGTAGCCATTGCCGCTGCCGGCATGATGGCCACCACTGCCATGCAGCTTGCCATAGATGCTTTCGGGCCTATTGCAGATAATGCGGGCGGTATTGCCGAAATGAGTGGATTGCCGGAAGAAGTGCGAAACCGTACCGATATTCTCGATGCTGTCGGCAATACTACTGCTGCCACGGGAAAAGGGTTTGCTATCGCTTCAGCAGCACTTACCTCACTGGCACTTTTTGCCGCCTTTGTAGGCATCGCGGGTATTGACTCTATCGACATCTTCAAAGCTCCTGTATTAGCAGGCCTGTTTGTAGGCGGCATGATACCGTTCATTTTCTCCTCCCTTGCTATTGCTGCTGTAGGAAGAGCCGCTATGGCCATGGTGGAAGAAGTCCGCAGACAGTTCAAAGAAATCCCAGGGATTATGGAGTACAAAGCCCAACCCGAATACGATAAATGTGTAGATATATCTACCAAAGCCTCGATTCGGGAAATGATTTTGCCAGGGGCTATCACCCTCATTGTACCGCTAATTGTAGGTTTCGGTTTTAAGGGTGTCTTTGACTATGTAAGCTCAGCTGAGATCCTCGGTGGTGTTTTGGCAGGAGTAACGGTATCCGGTGTGCTGATGGCCATGTTCCAGTCCAATGCAGGCGGTGCGTGGGACAATGCTAAAAAATCATTCGAAAAAGGCGTAGAAATCAATGGAAAAATGGAATACAAAGGTTCCGAAGCCCACAAAGCTTCCGTAACTGGTGACACCGTTGGAGACCCTTTCAAAGATACTTCGGGCCCGTCAATGAATATATTGATAAAGCTAATGTCCATTGTCGCACTCGTTATTGCGCCACATATTGCTGTAGATGCAGACTTTAACCAGGAAGCAAAAATTGAAACACCCGATAAAATTGAAGTGGTACAATTACAAAGCGAAGTGTTAGAGACTGTAGAAGATTAGTTAAAACTCCCCCGTGCCCCGTGTCTGAAGATTTGAATTCAAATTCTCAGAAATCAGCTTAACGTCTTTGTGGTATTGCTTGAGATAGGATTCTCGCGCAATGCCACAGAGACTTTTTTTTTCTTTGTGCCCTTTATGAGTCCTTGCTTACGATAGTGCCTCCCCTTTGCAAAGAAACTATATATTTTTGAAGTCGACCGGCAAAAATATGACTTACCGCATAGGTGAAAAATCTTAATTCTTCCATTCTACCTTGGTCAGAATCAATCCAAATGCAAGAAACAATCGCTTTGCTCATGCTGTTATAGGCCTAAAACAGAGCATTGCAACAATTCGCTAACTTATTTACCTCGCTAGACCAAACCAATAAAACCTTGGCGAAAGTTGCCATTTTAAAGGCCTACTTTCTGACTGCGCCTGACGAAGATAAAATATGGGCACTCGCACTTTTCACGCACAAACGTCCCAGAAGGCAGGTGAATACTACTCTTTTAAAAGTTTGGGCTGCAGAGGCCAGCCAGGTAGATCCGTGGATGTTTGACGAATGTTATCATGTCGTGGGTGATCTGGCAGAAACCATGGCGCT
>JBGSXH010000036.1:0-2145 GCA_041751515.1 Cyclobacteriaceae bacterium
TCGTTAATTTCATATTGCTTAATTTTCCTATATAAGGTACGCTCGGAGATACCCAAATCTTGCGCAGCATGCTTTCTTTTGTTGTGATTTCTTTTTAATGCCTTCAGTATCAGTTCTTTTTCCTTTTTTTCCAGAGAAAGCGACTCTTCCACTTCAGCTTCATGAGTGATGTCTTCAATTTTCTCCAGTTCATAAGTACTTTTTGCGGCCCCGGCATCCAATAAGTATTGCGCTTGAGGTTTGGGTTCCTTAGGCGGCGGAGCATCGACTACACTCTCAAACAGTTCCTGATGTTCTTCGATGATATCATTAGAGTAGTTGTCGTGCTGAAGAATTCTATGAACTAATTTCTTAAGTTCATTCATATCCTTCTTCATATCGAACAGCACTTTATACAGCAGATCTCGCTCAGAAAATTCCTTTTCATGATTGCCATCCTTGTACAAGGCTGGTGATCGGTTAGGATCCTGCGGAATATAATGGACTAATTTTTCTGCAGAAATTTCTCTGTCTATTTCGAGGACAGAAATTTGCTCTGCCAGATTTTTTAATTGCCTGATATTTCCGGGGAACCTATATTTGAGTAATACCCGGCGCGCTTCTTCGGTTAAATGAACAGGCTTGACACGGTATTTTTCTGAAAAGTCTGTTGCAAATTTGCGAAATAACAGTTCAATATCATCCCCACGTTCGCGTAGAGGCGGTACGTAAATAGGCACTGTATTAAGCCTGTAGTACAAATCTTCTCTGAACTTACCTTTGTCAATAGCTTTCAGTAGGTCAACATTGGTGGCAGCGACTACCCGTACATCAGTTTTAAGCACTTTGCTAGAGCCTACCTTGATAAATTCACCATTTTCCAGTACCCTTAGCAAACGTGCCTGCGTTCCCATGGGCATTTCAGCAATTTCATCAAGGAATATTGTACCGCCGTTGGTTACTTCAAAGTAGCCTTTTCGTGCTTCATGGGCTCCTGTGAAAGAGCCTTTTTCGTGGCCAAATAGCTCTGAATCAATGGTGCCTTCGGGAATAGCACCGCAGTTAATGGCAATGAACTGCCCATGTTTTTTAGCACTTAGCTGGTGGATGATCTTGGAGAAAGATTCTTTTCCACTACCACTCTCGCCGCTTATGAGCACTGTCATATCAGTAGGAGCCACCTGGGCTGCCACTTCTATGGCTTGGTTGAGTAAACGGGAATTTCCAATGATGCCAAAGCGCTGTTTTATCCCTAATATTTCTGAAGCTTTCACGTAGTTTTATTCTATTAAATTACCGCTGTCCCTTTTAAGGTTGCAGGTGTGCAATCTGTTACCAGCACATCAACATAATCTCCAATCTTGAAATTTTCTTTTGGAAATACCACCACCTTGTTGGCAGTATTCCTTCCCTGAAGATGCTGGTCAGATTTTTTTGAAAAACCTTCCACAAGCACCTGGTGGACCTTGTTCAAATCCCGCAAGTTTCGTTGGAGACTATGCGTTTGCTGTCTGCTAATGATTTCTGCCAGCCTTCTTTTTTTATCCTCCAGGCTGATATCGTCAGCATACTTCTTGGCGGCCAGCGTGCCAGGTCGTTCTGAATAAAAGAACATATAAGAAAAATCGAAATGTACGTAGTCCATTAAAGTAAGGGTATCCTGATGTTCTTCTTCCGTTTCTGAGCAGAAGCCGGCAATCATATCTGAGGAAATGCCACAATCTTCACCAATAATGCGACGAATAGCGTCTATTCTGTTCATATACCATTCCCGGGTATAAGTTCTGTTCATCATTTTAAGCACCCTGCTGTTACCACTTTGTGCGGGAAGGTGAATATAATTACAGATATTATCGTATTGCTTAATGGTATGTAAGACCTCATCGGTAATATCTTTAGGGTGCGATGTGGAAAATCGTACGCGCATGTCATTCCCTACCTGTGCAACTGCTTCAAGAAGATTGGCAAAATTAAACACGTTGCCATGGTCATTTTTCTCTAATCTGGCTTTGTTGTTTTCTTCGGGCGACCATTTATAGGAATCTACATTCTGACCCAATAAAGTTACTTCTTTATAACCCTGATTGTATAGGTTTCTGGCTTCTTCTAAAATAGAATGGGGATCTCTGGAGCGCTCGCGACCTCTGGTAAAGGGTACGACACAAA
>JBGSXH010000037.1:0-4818 GCA_041751515.1 Cyclobacteriaceae bacterium
GCTTGAGGTATATTTTCAATTAACACTATATACAATAAGAATTGCATTAAAAGGCAGCTTTGTCCCTCAGGATCGAGCTGCCTTTTTACTTTTACAGCGAGCATGCCGGAAGAAAATACCTCAGTGGTAACCTCATAGTAATGATAAAATAACACCTGCGACCTATCTTTATGGGATAAATATACTTTACAATTAACCTTAACCCTATGCTTAACAAACTTTTACCAATCAGGTATTTTTTACTTTGTCTGCTCGGCCTTACGCTGAGCTCGGGTAATTCCGGGATGGCCCAGGTAGTGCTGGGTACCGCTCCCTATGAGGAGAATTTTGACAATATTGGCGATGGCCTTCCCGCTGGCTGGACAGTCCGTACGGGTGCCAATAGTACATCGCTGGGTAACGAAGCTAATTTAGTGACCAACACTACCAGCTGGCGGACAACATCCGGCAATTTTCGAAATGTTGCCTCTGGCACTGAATTGGAGGTCGACGCTTCTGTAGCAGAGCAGGCTGCAGCTGAAAACCGCGCTTTGGCACTTAGGCAAACAGGTGCTTTTGGTGATCCGGGAGGGGCCTTCGTACTACAATTAGCGAATACTGCTGAACTGGCTAATTTTTCACTGCAATTTCGCCTGCAGTCTTTAGATCCTAATTCGCCAAGAGTTGCCACCTGGCGTGTTGACTATGGTGTTGGCGCAAACCCAACTGAGTTCCAAACAGTAGCAAGTGCACCAGCAGACCCATCCACGGGGGGGAATACTTTTGCTTCAAATCTGGTAAATGTTGATTTCGGAACGCGTCTAAACGATATCAATGCACCAGTATGGATTCGTATCGTTGCTTTAAACAGCACCAGTGGCGGAGGAAACCGACCCACAACAGGCATTGACGATTTTGCGCTTAATTATACCGGTTCCGGGGTAGTTTTGCCTGGGATTTCCCTTAGTCTCGAAAGCATTGCCTTCGAAGAAACTGTCGTTGGTGAAGAAAGTGTAGCAACTTACTCCGTTACGGGAACGGCATTGGACGCCCCTATTAGCTTAGCGGTTACTGGTCCCTTTAGCATTTCTGAAAATGGCAGTGATTTTTCATCAAATCTGGAGTTAGCTCCGGAAGGCGGCGAAGTATTCGTAAAATTCGCTCCTGCTAGCATCGGTCTGTTTGACGATGAAATTACTCATACCAGTGGTAATGAAAGTGCCAGCCTGGCAATAGACGCCATTGCTACCGATGGCAGCGGATTCACTCCTATCGCAGTAGCAAGAGCTTTGCCCCTACAAACCAGCGTCAGCATTGCCGGAAGAATTACCGTAGCCGGTGAACTGGGTGGTGTATCTTACCTGCAGGATGGTACCGGTGGAATTCCTATCTTTTTCTTTAATCTGGCAAATACTGCCAACATTGGAGATTCTGTACAAATTACTGGACCAATCGGCGCCTTTAACGAACAAGTGCAGATAAGCGGTAGCGGTATCACATTTGAAGTAATTGATGCTCCAACAAGAATCCTCGATCCAAAGCCAATTGCACTTTTAGAATTGCCTGAGAATGAAGGTTTATTAGTTGAGGTGCAACAAGTTGAGTTTGACAATAAGAACTTTGTTTTCCTTCCTAATAACAATCAGCAGATTACTGATGGTGTCACGAACGCAGAGCTGCGTGTGGACGCCAATGTTAGTAGCCTCATCGGTTTATTGAAGCCACAGGAAAGAGTAGATATTACCGGAGTGGTGGGAAGTTTCAGAGGTACTGCGCAACTATTACCCCGCTTTGCTGCTGATGTTCCTGATACTGCTGATCCTACCCCGGAAACAGATAACATTCCTAGAAATACCACTTTCGATGTTGCTTCCTTTAACATTGAATTTTTCGGTACCGATAATCCTGATTTTAGAATTGGTCGTAGCTCAGCAGAGCAAGCTGCCAATGTAAAGGCAGTTTTTGAGGCTTTGGATGCCGATATCATTGCTTTGCAGGAAATTGCTAATGATGATTTGTTAAGAGAAATTGTATCAGAGATGCCTGGTTACGCCGTCGTCTGTTCAGATAGATTTTCCTTTTCATTTCAGGATGATGACAGCGATTTTCCTTCCCAGCAGTTATGTTATGTTTATAATACCGCCACTGTGGAAGTATTGGAAAGTCGGGCTATGTTCGCACAACGTTACGATTCAGCCAGAACAGCATTCCCTGAGTTGATTCCAGATTACCCTACCGGAAATCCACAAAGTTTTTTTGCCAGCGGCCGATTGCCATATTTGCTGACAGCCAATGTTACTATAGAAGGCGTGCAGCAAAAAATCAATGTCATCAATATACATGCTTCCGCTCGTCCAGCAAATTATGAAAGAAGGGTCTATGATGCCCAGGTGCTAAAGGATTCATTAGACACTTACTATAGCGATGAAAACGTAATATTTACCGGTGACTATAATGATTTTGTGCTTTCTTCCACGGCAGATGGGCAGCCATCGCCTTATCGAAATTTTGTAGAGGACGCCAATTACAAAGTACTTACAAAACAATTGGAAGCAGATGGTTTTGCTACATTCCCAAGCTTCAATAGCATGCTTGATCATATTACCATCAACGAGCCGCTTTTGGAAAGCTTTATAGATGGGTCTGCCCAGGTTTTTCTTCCTTTTAATATTGTGAATAACTTCCTTGGAACCACTTCTGATCATTTGCCGGTGCTAGCAAGGTATATGCTTATGGCTGAAGAGGATATGTTTGTTCCTGAAAACCTGGAGTTTATAGCAAAAGATGATTGCAACAGGGCTATTATTAGTTGGGACAATATCGCCGAAGCTGAATTTTATGAATATCGTATCCGTAAGGCTGGAACAGAAAATTTCCGGCAGACACGCACCAATGATGTTAATAATCCGGATTTTGAAGGAATATCTGTTAATGAGAACCGCACTATACTTTCTTTGCAGGTACCTATAGCCCCAGAAACTGCTTATGAGTTTGAAGTACGCAGTAATCTGGGTGAAGGTGAGTTTTCAGAATGGGCAGCACTAGAATTTACTACAGAAGGAGCTTTGGCAAATCCTGATGAGTTATACACTTTCAACATCAGCAACAGCACTGCAACTTTGGCGTGGACTGTAGTTGAGTGTGCAGAATTCTACGAATACAGAATTCGCAAAGAAGGTGCAACGGGCTGGAGACAAACCAGGGCAAATGATGCTAATAATCCTGATTTTGCCGGCATTAGCGAGGAAAATGGCATTGTTGTCGTCAACCTTCAATCTCCTTTGGACGCAAATACCACTTATGAATGGGAGGTAAGGAGCGTTTATCCACAAAGCACGCCAGCAACGAGCTGGGCTACTAGGGCCACTTTTACCACTTGCGCCAACCAGAGACCATGTGAGCAATTGGAGAGGGTGGAAGCAGTACTGAACTGTGTAGTAGCCAATCCGGATGGCACTTTTACCGCAAGGTTTGGATATTTTAATCCGAATGATGTGCCGGTAAGACTGGAGTCGGGCGCTACTAATTTCATTGCGCCAGCGCCTAGAGACAGAGATCAGCCTACCTTATTCCTGCCTGGAACTTACGATGGTGTCTTTGAGGTAAATTTCTCCAGAGGGAACATTATCTGGAATCTCGACCGTCGTCCGGTAATTGCGAGTAGTAGATCAAATAGCTGTACTGTAGAGGGCGAAGCAGATGAATTAAGTTTCAATAATGCCATGCATTTGAATTATCGTCCTAACCCTGTAGTGGATTACCTTTCTATCGATTTTGTAGAGGGGCAACAGCTGGACTATATCTCTGTATTTGACGATAAAGGAAAGCCTTATCGGTTAAATCAAATGCCTGTCATTCACGACAGTACCATGCAGCTGGATCTGCAGAATTTGCGTCCCGGATTGTATTTGCTGCATTTACACCTAAACGGCCAGTTAAAGACGCATAGAATTATGAAGCAGTAATAGTTTATTGAATCATATCAAATGAGAAAGGCTGGTGTAAAACTTTACATCAGCCTTTTCTATTTTGATATGTTCAACTGAAATGCCTAGCTATGTTAATCAATACGAATGATCCCCTGCCTTCTAAATGAACGGTCTTGGACAGTAGTATGATGGCAAACTTTACGGCTGGCAATTGTTTATCACTAGCAAAAGGTTATAGGGACTACTTGGAAGGCTTAAGTATGCCGGGCAATAATATACCATCTTCAGCAGGCAAGTCCAAGTTGAGCAAGCTGGCAATAATCGGAGCAATATCCTGCAAATTCATTTGCTTTATGACCGTAGTACTACTGATACCAGCACCATAGGCTATAAACCCCGTGTGTATATCAGCCTGGTCATTGGCAAAGCCATGAGTTCCGCCCTTTCCGGGACGCAATAGCTCACCCGTGCTGGCTCCGCTCATATTAATCCCTGCTACAGGAGCAAGGGCTAGAAAAGCACTTGGGTCGGCACCCATTGTTTCCAGCTCGTCTCTTTCGATTACCCGGAAGAGTTGCTGTAGGCTTGATGGTAGTTCTTTTAAAATTTCTTTTACAGTATGGAGAGACGCTGTATCATTCGGATCTTTCAATAGCAAAAATGCTGCAGCACCGGAAGTCATAAAAGTAGCTTTCCAGTCTCCACGGTCTTTTTCGGCTGCCATTAAACCGGCTTCTACCAGCAATATATTGGGCGACAGTATGCTATGAATGTCAACAAATCCATGGTCGCCTGTAATGATGAAAGTGGTATTTTCCATATTACCGCTCCTTTCGACACTTTCAAGAATTTGCCCAATGGCGCTGTCAACAGCACTTACAGCAAGTTTTGCTTTATAGCCTTCTCTACC
>JBGSXH010000038.1:0-7897 GCA_041751515.1 Cyclobacteriaceae bacterium
GTCCAGTGCCAGTGGGTCCAATAGCTTGTAAACCAAGCCTCCATATGCGAGAAACTGATCAAATGCTTCATTTTTTACGGCATTACCGATAATTTCTGTGCGCAACTCCAGCTGCAGATGTCACGACTTATCATCTCTGTCAACAAGTATATACATCACCTCACCTCAGAAAGGTAATGCGCCCTGAATGTAAAACTGTAGGTATTGTCCAAGCTTTCTTTTGATATAACGCCTTGCACCCGTATTTGCTTACTATCTCCTACAAACTGCTGCTCGGTCCTTATTCTTTGTATCAACTCCCATTTACTACTAACGGATTGCCATTCAACCTGCTGATGCGGCCTGATTTCCCGAAGTCTAAATGCAGAATGAGGGCTATGCAATTTATGATTGATTTATACCGCCGCCATTCTCAAAATCACTTATGCTTTTTCATAGCATAACTCTCCGAAAGTGTTGGTATTGTGCATGAGGACTGACAAAGCGGCGATTGCCTATTTCTGCGTCAAGCCTGTATGTATCGTTCAGCGAGAATTCAGCATAATAGCGGGTTTAATACAAAGCGCTTGATTGCACATCAGGCTGCTGGGCAAAAGTCGGCATGCAAATAGCAATACAGAATACTGCCCCAAAAAAGTATGTGACAGGCCGTTTAATTTGATACATAAATTAAGAAACATTGTCTTTGAATTGTTAGTAGTTGTCAAACACAAGCAACAATGATTTGTTCCTAGTGCAAAAATCAGGTTTTTTTCCTTTTAGCAAACCCGTATATTGCCATTTCAAACTTCATTCATGCGAAACATGCATTACACCTTTGTACTGGTCGGACTAATAATCCTCATTTTTCCAGCTGTTGCGCATGCGCAATTTACAGGAGGAGAGGTGCAACGTTCGCCTATCAGGGCCGCATTGAATAAATTTAGCTTTTCTGTAATGGCAGGCTACGGACATAGCATTACCTCTCACAATATTGATGATGCAGTCTTCATTGCCACACAGTCTTCCCAGTATGTACGTGGCGCTGAAAGCGGCGATGGTGTCTATACCAATTGGTATGGCAATCCATCGCTTGTCGAAAATTTCCAGGAAGACCAAGCCGGTTTTATGCTCAATACCGCAGACTCCAGTGCCTTGCGTTTTACTGCCAATGGTTTTACGGTACCCATTACAGTGCTGTTATATATGAACTTTGACAGGTTCAGAATAGGGGGAGGGTTTTCTGCCGCCTTCAATCAAGTGGGTAATTTCAGGCCTAATGCCTATCAGGAAAATATCCAGCCCTGGGAGCCGTCACCGCAGCGGCATCGTCTGATGCGTTACTTTGGCTACGTCGGTGCCACGGCATATAGCTGGGAAAATTTCGCTTTTGTACCTGATTTGCAGCTGGGCGCGGTGAGCATGGGCAGCCAGATCAATACTGAGCTTGCCAACCCTTCCTGGTTTGCTGACCTGGGCCTGAGCGTCGAAAAACATCTTTCAGAATACATGCGTATTGTGGTAAGGCCTTCTTACGAATACAGAGCCCTGACGACCATACTGCAAACTGAACAACCATTTCCATCGTTTCAGCACAATCATCACACTTTTTACGTGCAAGCCGGTATAAGTTTGAACTATCCTGAAGTACCTCGCTGTCCAATAAAGGCATGCAGCACCCAACTCAAGCATGCTCATGGAGGAAAAGAGTTCAGAGGGCAGCCCATCTGGAAAAAGCAAAACCCAAAATACGGAGAAAACGATACCGAGCTTATCCGCAACAAAGGCAGGAACAAAAGAAAGCGCTCTGCCTATTAAACTTTTGTCCAATGAATTCGGCCGGCTTCTCTCATTACATTTTCGATACTCAATTCTTGCATTGGCGTGATTCGGCAATGAGAAAAAAGAAGCTTTTTCCAAACACTTTTCAACAGCTTCCTGCACGTTCAAAGGATCGACCACCAATACCGGCTATTCCACAAACATATTCGTTTGTTTAGGTGCCATTAAGCTTATTTGCGATGGGTAATCACAATAATTTTCCCTAAATTGCAGGCTATAATAAGCGAAATATTTTCAACATAGTTATATGGCCAAAGGAGAAAACGAAAACATCATCCCCATTAATATAGAGGATGAAATGCGTGGTGCATACATCGATTATTCGATGTCAGTAATCATATCCAGAGCGCTACCCGATGTACGGGACGGGCTCAAGCCGGTGCATCGCCGGGTACTTTTCGGGATGCAGGAATTAGGTGTCAATTACAACAAATCTTATAAGAAATCTGCAAGAATTGTCGGTGAAGTATTAGGTAAGTATCACCCACATGGTGACTCATCTGTTTACGACACTATGGTGCGCATGGCGCAACCATGGTCTTTGCGTTACCCATTGGTTGACGGCCAGGGTAACTTCGGCTCTATTGACGGTGACTCCGCAGCGGCAATGCGTTATACTGAAGCCAGACTTCGCCGTATTGCTGATGAACTACTAACGGACATCAACAAAGAAACAGTCGATTTTCAGCCTAACTTCGACGACTCCCTCAAGGAGCCTACAGTATTGCCAGGCAAATTACCAAATTTGCTTTTGAATGGTACATCAGGTATTGCCGTGGGCATGGCCACCAATATGGCTCCCCACAACTTATCTGAGGTGGTGGCTGGTATAGCAGCTTATATCGATAATAATGATATTACTATTGATGAATTAATGAAACATATTACTGCTCCTGATTTTCCGACAGGCGGTATTATATACGGTTATACTGGCGTAAAAGCAGCTTTTGAAACCGGCCGTGGTCGAGTAGTGATGCGTGCCAAAGCTACTTTCGACGTTACCAGTACTGGTAAAGAGCAAATTATCGTTACCGAAATCCCATATATGGTCAACAAGGCCAATATGATTGAGAAGACTGCCAATCTCGTTAACGAGAAAAAACTGGAAGGCATATCGATGATCAGGGACGAATCTGACAGAGATGGTTTGCGCGTTGTATATGATTTGAAGCGGGATGCAGTGCCTAATATTGTACTCAACAACCTGTACAAATATACGCAGCTACAGACTTCTTTTGGAGTCAACAACGTAGCCCTCGTTAAAGGCAAACCACAGACGCTCAATTTAAAAGACCTGATCAAATATTACGTCGAGCATCGCCACGAAGTGGTAATCAAAAGAACGGAATACGATCTGCGAGAAGCGGAAAAAAGAGCACATATTCTGGAAGGCTACCTTATCGCACTCGATAACCTTGATGAAGTGATTAAGCTTATTAGGGAATCACGCGACCCTGAAATTGCCAAAGCAGGTTTAATTGAAAGGTTTGAGCTGAGTGATATTCAGGCCAAAGCCATTTTGGATATGCGTTTACAAAGACTGACCGGTCTGGAACGCGATAAAATCATTAAGGAATATGAAGAAATAAAAGCTTTGATCGACCATTTAAATGAAATTCTTTCAAATGAATCGCTTCGTATGCAAATCATAAAAGATGAGCTGACTGAGCTTAACGATCGATATGGCGATGAAAGAAGAACCACTATAGAGCATAGTGCCGAAGACTTCGTGATGGAAGACATGATTCCGAATGAAGAAATGGTCATCACGATTAGTCATGAAGGCTATATAAAAAGAACACCACTCATTGAATTTAAAACTCAGGGCAGGGGAGGCGTAGGCTCCAGAGGAGCCAGCAGTAAACAAGACGATTTTACAGAGCACCTGTTCATGGCGAAAGCGCATAATTATTTGCTCATTTTCACTAAGCTCGGGAAAGTATTCTGGAAGAAAGTGTATGAAGTACCTGAAGGTAGCAAAACCGCAAAAGGCCGCGCCATCCAGAACCTAATTAACATTGACCCGCAGGACGATGTACGGGCCGTGATTAATGTGGACACACTTTCTGATGAAGACTATATTAACAATAACTTCCTTATCATGTGTACCGAAAAGGGTACGATCAAGAAAACTTCATTAGAGGCTTACTCAAGACCGAGACAAAATGGCATTAATGCGATAACAATTAACGAAGGCGACCGGCTACTGAATGTTTCAAGGACCAGTGGCAAAGATGATATCGTCATTGCACTGCGTAGCGGAAGGGCAATTCGTTTCAATGAATCAGATGTCCGTCCCATGGGTAGAAATGCCGCCGGCGTCCGTGCTGTGAGACTAGCCAGTGAAGATGATAAAGTGGTTGGCATGGTTTGCGTACAGCGTGAAAATGCCAATTTACTGGTAGTTTCGGAAAAAGGCTACGGAAAACGTTCCGACATTGAAGATTACAGGATTACCAAAAGAGGTGGTAAAGGAGTAAAAACACTCAATATCACTGAAAAAACAGGGTATTTGGTTGCGGTAAAAGAAGTAATTGATTCAGATGATTTGATGATTATCAACAAATCTGGGATCACTATCCGGATGGCGGTAGAAAATCTGCGTGTCATGGGAAGAGCAACGCAGGGCGTCCGCCTGATCAGACTCAGCGATACAGACGAGATTTCATCAGTAGAAAAAATTGAAAAAATTGAAATTGATGAAAGTATTGAAAACCTTGAGGATGGCACGGATGTTGATTCCACAAATAATGACACTACAGATGAAGAAACCAACTAATCTTAATTAAATCTGAACTATACGACCATACAACTATGAGAAAAATTGCATTAGCTTTTATTTTTAGTCTGGCGCTATCACCATTGGTAGCGCAGAATTCAGCAGTGAACAAGGCTGATAGATTTACCAAAAATGGTGATCTGGACAAAGCGAAGGAAAATATAGACCAGGCTGTTGAGCATGATAAAACCAAAGAAAAGCCTAAAACCTGGTATACCAAAGGCTTAGTTTATGAAGCAATCGCCATGTCTGAAGATCCGGAACATCAGGATCTTGCTGAAGAGCCGCTTCAGGAAGCTTTTGATGCTTACAAAAAGGCTAAGGAAATGGAGAAAGAAGGTGGCACCTATTATGTTTTTGCTGAGCAGCAAATGGAAAACATCTGGGGAGTTTACCTTAATGAAGGCGCTAACTATTATCAAGAAGGAAATTATGAAGACGCGTTGACTGCTTTTGAAAAAGCCGCGCAGTTCAAGCCTGAAGATACTACTGCCTTTTTGTATGGTGGTATTTCTGCGCAACAAGCAGAGCAATACGACAAAGCGCTTGAAAACTACTATAGCTTAATTGAGCTGGACTATGATAACATGGATATTTACAGCAGCATCGTTTATCTTGAAAGAGCACATAATGAAGATAACGAAAAAGCTTTAGAAGTTTTAGCCAAAGCCAGAGAGCGCTATCCAGACAATGAAGATCTTATGAAAGAAGAGATCAACTTGTTAATTACCCTTGAAAGATCTGATGAAGCACGTGACAAACTGAAAGAGGCCATTGAATTAGATCCGGAAAATGCCGATTTACATTATAATCTGGCATACTTGCATGACCAGACTGGCGATTCTGAAAAAGCTATTGAGCATTATAAAAAAGCAGTTGAATACAGACCAGATTATTTTGAAGCTAATTTCAATGTTGCCGTAAATTATTACAATCAAGCTGCAGACATCTTGAGAGAAGCCAACGATATGGATCTTAAGACTTACCAGAAAGAAGGCAAAGCACTGGAAGAGAAAGCTGGTGAGAAGTTCGAGCAGGCATTACCATATTTGGAAACAGCACACGAGCAAGAGCCTGAAGACATAACCGTATTGCAAACACTGCAGACAATCTACGCTCAATTGAAGATGAATGACAAAGCTGAAGAAGCAAGCGAAAAACTTTCTGCGCTTGGTGTCAGCGATGATGAGGAGTTAGAAGAAGTAGACGAATACTAATAAAGATTCAATCTTTGAAAACTGTAAAGGCTATCCAGAATTTTGGATAGCCTTTTTTTTGTAAAGGAGATTTCGCTAAGCATTACTAAAGCTTTACTGCAATGGGAAGGTCAAAAAATTATCTATTTAACATAATATAAATTATATAACATTATGCATCTAATGCTTTAAGTAGCAAATTGCTATTCTTAAACATACTGTCACAATTTGTAAAAATTGATGTTCGCATTTACGAGATTTGCGATTATCTTACAATGATAAATCAATACTATTACCAGACATGCCTCACCATTTCATGATCAAATGTATTTTTGCGCTCCTGCTCGTCATAAGTTTTCAAAGCTATGGACAAAAAGAAACTGATGGCTTTGTCTCAGTGGATGGTCTTCGCTTTTTCAGGTATGGTGCACCGTATTACTATCTGGGTACCAATTACTGGCATGGTATGAATCTGGCTGCGGACCCTGAAGGCGGCAACCGCGAGCGTTTGATTGCTGAACTAGATCATTTAAAGTCTATGGGTGTGATTAACCTTAGGATCATGGCTGCCACAGAAGGTCCGGATACTGAACCACATCGTGCGAAGCCCTCATTACAACCTGAACCAGGAAAATATAATGAAGCTTTACTTGAAGGTTTGGATTTTTTATTGGTAGAAATGCAAAAGCGCGATATGACTGCCATCTTGGTGATGAACAATTTCTGGGAATGGAGTGGCGGTATGGGACAGTATGTAAATTGGGTGAGCGGCGATGGCATACCCTACGCTCCTCCCGCTGGAGATGGTGACTGGCACACTTTTCAATCATTCTCCAGCTCCTTTTATGGAAATAAAAAAGCCAATAAGCTCTACAGAAAGCATCTTAAGAGTATTATTAAACGGAAAAACACAATTTCCGAAGTTGATTATAAAGATGATCGTACTATTATGAGTTGGCAGTTAGCCAACGAACCCCGTGGCTATGCACACAGAAAAGACTACTTAAAGTGGATTCACAGCACTGCAAAATACATTAAAAAATTAGACGATAATCACCTGGTAAGTATTGGCAGTGAAGGAAACACCGCTTCGCATCATGCAGGAAACGACTTTTATACAGATCACCTTTCAAGGCATATTGACTATGCCACTATGCATATCTGGATTCAAAACTGGGGGTGGTTTGATCCTCAAAATGCAGACTCTACGATGATTGTAGCTGTTGATAAAGCCATCATTTACCTGGAAGAACATATGGAAGCTGCAAGAAAACTTAACAAACCCATGGTTTTAGAAGAATTTGGCGTAGCTCGAGATGATGAACGGTACGATCCTGGCAGCAGTACGGAAGCGAGAGATAGTTATTTTACAGCCATTTTCGAAACCACATACCAAAATGCCAGGGAAAACCAAGGCATAGTAGGCTGCAACTTCTGGACTTACTCAGGAAAAGGGCGCCCAAATGAAGAGCGTAAAAATCGCTATTGGAAAGCCGGTGATCCATTGCTGGGAGACCCGCCACATGAAAAACAAGGCTGGTATTCAGTATTCGATACGGATGAATCTACTTTACAAACTATACAGCACTACGCGGAACTGATGCAAACAATTGATCAATAATAGCTTAACAATTTTTCCTAAGCAATATTATTTTTTCCTCAAAATCAAACTGAAGGTCTTCATGAAGACCTTCCACCAGCTTTTCTATCTTACCTATCTGAACGCAATACAGGTTGTGAATGACCGGATGGCCAAAATTCAGGTAATTATAGTCGATAAGCTGCTGGCAAAAGAAACCAACAAGCTCTGCTTTAACCGCCTTATCTTTGCTATACTTAAGGTATTTGTTAAGCAATCTCCTGATTTTTTGTGCCGATTTTTTTGCAACATGGGCATAGTTCGTGTTTGCTTTGTCAAATTCTTCAATTAAAGCTTCTTTGACCATTTCTTCAAACAGACCTGGCTGGTTGCGACCGTATAATTGAAAAAAAAGATAGCGTTTATTGTCCACACTAAATTTTGCCAAATCAGCAACTATGCCTATTAGTTCTTTGTCATCAAGCGATTGAAGTGTTTTCTTAATTTCGGTAAGACTGGCTA
>JBGSXH010000039.1:0-5931 GCA_041751515.1 Cyclobacteriaceae bacterium
AAAGCAGCTCTTTTTTGATCATCTACAGGGTTTTAGCCCGTAAAGGCCTCAATCAGCCTTTGATCTTGATTGTTCATCAAGTAAACCTGAAAAGGAATATAAACAGTATGTAATCAATTCTATATCTATAACTCTTTATACGAATTTCAGCTGATAAAGATTGATAATTTATTTATTTTCACGCAGAAAATTTTTAAACAGTAAGATGTGTTAATAAGTGCTATAATTTTTTATCTCCTGCTGACGATCGCTATAGGTATATTTTCCTCTAAATTTATCAATACTACTGAAGATTTCATTTTAGCGGGCAGGAGGCTTCCTATGATGTTAGGGGCTACAGTATTATTCGCTACCTGGTTTGGTTCTGAAACGATATTGGGTGCTTCTTCAGAGTTCGTGAAGCATGGATTATATGGGGTTATTGAAGACCCTTTCGGAGCGGCTTTATGCCTGTTACTGATAGCCATATTTTTTGCCCGGCCACTATACCGAATGAATTTGATGACTTTTGGGGATTTTTATCGTGTTAAATTTAATAGATTTACTGAGGTAACTGCTTCGATATTTATGATCCCCTCCTATTTTGGCTGGGTTGCAGCGCAGTTGGTAGCTTTGGGTATTATTATAAGCAGTTTGGCACCTATAGGTTTTATTCCCGCTGTCATCTTGAGTGCTATTGTGGTAACTGCGTATACATTTATTGGAGGAATGTGGGCAATATCGTTGACAGATTTTATTCAGACCATTATTATCATTGGCGGCTTGCTGTACCTGGCTATCGTCCTTGGAAATGCAAGTGGTGGATTTACAGCGGTAATGAACGAAAATCCTGAAGGCTTTTTTAGGTTTCTTCCTGAAAATACGCTCACAGACTGGAGCTACTATCTGGCCGCCTGGATGACTATAGGTTTAGGAAGTATACCTCAGCAAGATGTATTTCAGCGTGTTATGTCTTCTAAAAGTGAGCAGGTGGCGGTTCGGGCATCCTATATGGCTGCCTTCCTTTATTTGAGTGTAGCGCTGTTGCCACTGTTCATCGCATTATGTGCCAGAATACTTAATCCTCAGTTGTTGGAAGGAGATGAACAAATGATGCTTCCAAGAATGGTCATGGAACACACTGCGCTACCGATGCAGGTTTTATTCTTCGGTGCATTGTTGTCGGCAATTATGAGTACTACTAGTGGTGCTTTGCTTGCTCCGGCGGCAATTTTAAGCGAGAACCTTATCAAACCGTTGTCAAGCCGGCAGTTTACCGGAAAGCAACGGTTATGGCTCGTCCGTATGTCTGTCATAGCCATTGCTATAGTGTCAACTTTTATAGCGACAATTAGTAAAAATATTTATGAATTGGTAGGTGAATCTTCTGCTTTAAGCCTCGTATCACTGTTTGTGCCCATGATGGCAGGCTTGTATTTTAAAAGAGCCAAAAGCCTTGGTGCGGTTTTATCCATGATCATGGGAATGGCTGGCTGGCTGTATTTTGAATATTTCCCGATTAATATACCTGCGTTGATACCCGGGCTGGCTTTTAGTGTTTTAGGAATGGTTGTTGGCAGCTGGCTGCAACTAAAGTTAAAGTTTAGCATTATTAAGAAGATTTCTAAAAATGACTAATTATAGAAGGAAACGATTATGGACGATTATAAAAAAAGACACATTTCTGATTCTTGCCGAGGTTGTCATTGTCCTGCTAATTTCATTCTTGAGCGCTTATATATTTTATGAACTGAGTCTGCTGCTCAAAGCCGATGAGCTTGATAAGTTCGACTTGTACTACACCACAATGATAAGGGCCGATACTTCTCCACCGGTAGAGGTAATTATGCGAACGGCTACCTTTATCGGCAATGCCGAGGCTGTATCTGTGCTAGCGATGCTTACAATTGTTTATTTCTTATTCATTAATCCACAAAGGTGGTATTCCATAAAAATTCCAGTAGTTTGTATTGGGAGCATTAGTCTGAATTTGTTTTTGAAATACCTTTATGAAAGGCCTCGCCCGGAAGTTTCTTATATGATTGAAGCGGTGGGGTTGAGCTTCCCCAGTGGTCATGCTATGTTCAGCTTTTCCTTTTTTGGTTTGTTGATATACATCATCTGGCATTATCGTGGTAGCATTGCTTTTAAAATACTGACAACTGTTGTATTAGTCACCATTATTTTACTGATTGGGATTTCCCGCGTTTACTTAGGCGTGCATTATCCCAGCGATGTATTGGCAGGATTCGCTGCGGGTTTTTCTTGGTTATTAATCTGCTTGTTAGTGTTGAGACGGATAGAGCATTTTATAAAAAGCAGAGCCTTGAAGCGAGCAGACCAGGCAGGACGCGCTCCCTATATATCTTGAAATCTTGGTCCCAGCGGCGATAATGTTTCCAACTGATAATGATCAAAAAGATCATGTACAGGCCATTTTTCAACTTTATCCAACGCTTTGGTCATTGTGCGATTAATCTCTCCGGTAAATCTGGCACCGTTCCAGGTACTGGTATTCAGGACCACCATATAAGCAGTTTCATCTTCGTAGCGCACCAACATAGCAGATGAGCCTGCTAAAGTGCCTGTTCGCCACCATCTGCCATCATTGCATCCTCTCCATCCCATCACTGTATTGGAGATATCGGCAGGAGTAGTCATCTCTTTCAGGGCGCTTTTGCTGAGGATATCAGGTTTGCTTTTGAAGCCATCCAGTGCAAGCATCAAGCGCATCATTTGTGTTGGCGTAGCAACCCAGCCTCCCGCTGCCCCTAGTGCTTCTATATTTGTGCCTCCATACGTGCGGGGCATCATTTCGCCGGTACCATAGCAGGAAAGACGCTGCATGGCACCTTCATGATCATAGTACTTCACCTCTTCTTCAAATTTATCCTCGTAGAGGTTTTTTCCAATTTTCATCCCGTAAATTCCGAGGGGCTCTAATAAGGCAGTCTGAACATAGTTTTCGTACGACATTTCGCTAAGGGTTTCTATGATCTTCCCTAGCATTACATAACCTACATTAGAGTAAGTATATTTTGTGCCGGCTTTAAACGGAAGTCTTTGCGTAAGTACGTATTGTATGGTGGCAGACTCATCTACGGGAAGTGCCACGTCTAATGCGTTTGCTACAAGCTGCGGATTAAACATCGGGTCAGGAATACGGCTGGTAAAACCAGCAGTATGTTGTAAAAGATGTCTTACGGTGACATTATAGAAGTTTTTGTCTTTAATATTACTGAATTGAGGCTGATTCAAGATTCCATTTTCACCAAATACTTTAGCATCCAGATCAAGCAAGTCATCATCGTAAAGCTTCATGATCGCCGCCGCAGTCACTAATTTGCTTACGGAGGCGATGCGAAAAAGGTGGTAAGGTTCAACTCTTTCTTCAGTCTCCAGATCAGTATATCCAAATCCTTTTGCATAGACGAGCTTGCCTTTTTTAGCAACGGCAACCGAGGCACCTTTGATCTGCCACCTTTTTAAAAATGTTTCCATTTCCTGGTCAATGCTTTTCATTTCTTTTAAATCAGAAAGCTCATTGAACAGTATGTAACGATTCGTAGAATAGATGTCTTCCGGCATAATCATCACTACAGGATCCTGATATTGGTCTGCAGAAGAAAATGCCATACTAACAAAGACAGTTGTTAGAAGCAAAACCTTAAATGCACTTCTGAATATATGAAGCGATAAGAAAGCTGAGAGTCCTTCTTTTAACATAAACGTAATTTATACCTGTAGATAAAAAAAAATATGCCGTTTCTCCAAGACTAACTCAATGGAATAGGCAATAGTTCATATACGCAAATAGCTCAAATTAACTTATTTACACAATGACCCTTAATTTAAATTCATGAAGATGTAATAATTGCCACAATATAGCAGATTTCAACTAATGATAACATAAAAAAGGGAGCCTCATTTAAGAGAACTCCCCCCTACACACTATAAACAAAGTTTTAAAGGATTTGAACGATTGCTCAGTTAAATTTGAAAAGTCTGTTCAATAAGTTTAATGACCAGAAATAAGCATTTTCTTTAACCGTCTTACATTGTGTCACTTGATAAACTATTTTGTACGAAATAATTGATGACAAAAAATAATCACAAATGACCAAGTCTTATTCAGAACTTACTGAAGCAGCTGCTTGTGATCAAAACTGTGATTTTAGGTCAGACAGTATATGGAACATACCGCAATGAATGAAAAGAACCTTTAGGAAGGATTAAATTTTACTTAAATTAAACTTAAGCGGAGAGACATCACTTGGAAAAAGGCAAATAAATACTGACAGTAGTTCCCTTGCCAATTTCAGATTGTACATCTATTTTTCCGTTGTGGAGCGAGATGATCTTCTGAGTCACTGCCAGTCCAATGCCATGTCCGTGGACAATCCGGGTATTATCAGCCCGAAAGAACATGATAAATATCTTACTCAAATCAGCTGGTGCTATTCCTGAGCCAAAATCTTCTACTACAATTTCAATTCCTTCCTGTAGCTGATTTATCATAATTTTTACTTTGGAAGTTTCCGGCGAAAACTTTACAGCATTCACTATAATGTTTCTGAAAGCAACAGTGAGCAACTGAGGATTCCCAAAAAGTGATAGACTACTGGCTTCCTTTACATTTTCGAAATTGATAAATATTTTTCTCTCAGGGTAGGCATTGCCGACCACCTCTCTGGCGCTAAGAAGAATATCATCGAGCCGAAATTCTTGAAAATGTATTTTAGACATGTCGAAGCTGGCCTTTGCCAGATCTAAAATGCTTTCGGTAAGCTGAAACAGTTTCTCTATTTCTTCTTGTACAGATATTAGCGCAGCTTTATAATCTTCCGCGGGCCGCTCCTTCATTAGTGCAAATTCTATTTCCCCAGAAATACCAGTGATGGGTGTTCTGAGCTCATGTGATGCGTGCGCTATAAATGTCTTTTGAATGGCAAACGCATTTTCTAACCGGTCCAGTAAGTTATTGAACGTTTGAGCAAGTTCTGAAATTTCATCCTTCCCATCACTCTCACCCAATCGTTTATACAAGCTTTCGACATGGATGACATCAACCTCCTGTACAATCCGTTTAATGGGCTTCATGGCCTCCCGGGCAAAAATTCGTCCTGCAAGGAAAGTGATCACCATAGCAATCGCAAACCCCAGGATCAATATAAGCTGTAAATTATTTCTTGCATTGATGCCGTTGACGTCAATAGCAGAGGTTACGATAATGAAGTCACCCTGATTGTCCTTATAAAAGAGTCCAAAAAATTGTCTTTTCCCCCGCTTGAATGCAATACTGCCGTCTTCAACTACTTTTAAAATTTGGGAGTCATTTAAAACAGGCGCCTCATTAGAGGCAATAAAGGCTGCAGTACCCAACGTGTCATATATATGTACTGCCTCCTGGCTTAAAGACTTCAGGAAACGAACCTTGTAATCTTCCAATCGCTCCTCGCTAATTTCGTCTGCTTCAAGGTAGACCGTTGCTGTTATATAGGCTCTGTTCTCTAAATTATTGTAAAACTCGTTTTCTATAAACTGTTTCGAAAGCCACCAGATGATGATGCAAAATACTGTCAGAATGAGTGCAAAGATGCCGGTGAATCTAAAATTTAGTTTATTCTGAATTTTCATAAAATCATGGAAATCAACTTCTTATTCATCCGGAGTACGCATTACATAACCAACACCTACCATTGTATGAATGAGTCTTTTACTGAAATTTTTATCAATTTTATTGCGTACAAAATTGATGTATACTTCGACTATATTGCTTTCAATGTCATAATCACTTCCCCAAATATTTTCAGAAATTACGGATTTTGAAATTACCCTTCCTTTATTCTTAATCAGTAGTTCCAGGAGTGCAAACTCTTTTGCAGTGAGTGCTATTTTCTTATTTTCTCTGATTACCTCCCTGGTGGCGGTATTCATATAAAGCTCATCGAG
>JBGSXH010000040.1:0-7672 GCA_041751515.1 Cyclobacteriaceae bacterium
ACTGAAGCTATGTGATCATGCTGCCTTAGCATCTCGGTAAAATAATCACCATTGGTAAAATCCCTGTGCCGTGGGCCATTTCCTGTCAGCCATTCCCAACCTACTTCCCATGGCGTGATGGGATTCCCCCCGTTCTGTGCAACTTCTACCCCTTTACTCTCATTTTCACCCTTTTCTTTAGTCCATACTTGCCAGTTTTCGGCTTTGGTCTCAGCGTCCCTGCTTACCTGTAATGGACTTGTTTCATTTCTATATGTCAGTTTAAGGCAGCCCATTTTTTTTGATTCTTCACCGCCAAGATATGGCTTTATTTTTTCAGTTGAAAAGAAAAAGCAAACATCCCGGAAAAAAGTAAATGGCATCATTTTACTTTTTTGTTAGGCACTTCCTTTCCTGCCATTTGGTTTTTATCGGGATGCTCCAAGCGAACTACTGCATTTTAGTAAATGTAAACCTGCCAACAGAGCGCGGTAAGTCTTTACACACTAAAGATTTGATGATAATTGCTTGCACTACTCACTTTCCTAACCTACACTGTTTGCTCTGCGGGCCACTGCGGGTTCCACCGTCCAGCCTGCCAAGGGGGAACGAAGCGCAGCGGAGAGGCTTGGCAGTGTCTGGCGGTGGTCGCAGGCCCGCCTAACTCTGACTGTGGTTTTGTTTTTTTTCCTTTGCCCCGCAGGGATCAAACACATCAAAAAAGCAAAAGGGAACAGACGTGGCGAGGAGCGGATGGCAAGCAAGGGGAGGAAAATGCAAATGGGGTCGTGCGGTGGCTAAATATGCGCTGTACTCTGATGCCGATTTACCTGCTTATGCTTTTTTGCTAAGCTGGTGATCCATTAACAATAATCAGTGTGCAGCGCATGTTTTAAGGCGTGAGGATTTGCATTTTTCCGGACTGCAGCCTTGCCAACGCACCACAGGCACACCGCTTTTCCGCTGCCAGCCATAAGCTGGCAGCGTACCGCCTTCAAGCGGTAAATCTTTGGAAGGGGATCGTTAACGCAAGGGATGGAACTGGTCTAGTGATTTTCTCAGGTCTTGCATGCTCACCCTTTTATAGCGTTCGGTGCTGGTGATGCTGTTGTGGCCTGCCATGTACTGCACTTCAATGATGTTTTTCTGCTCCATCCACAGACTGATTACCGAGCTTCTTACGTGCAGTAAATTCTTGTACCTTGGGTACTTCTTTCGTAAAACTTTGTTCAGGTCACAGACCAGTTCTTTTATTCCGGAACTCCTTCCTGTACTCATAATTAGTTTGTCATTCGGCCGTTCTGCTTTGGCTTTGATCTGCGGTAGTATTTCGGTGATGTATTCCTGTAATGGCAGGATCTGGTGGGCTTCCAGTTTTAATGTCCTTCTTACGCCCCTGCCTGTTTTTCTGATGTAGACCGTTCCTTTGTGCAGGTCAATATCTGCCGGTTCTATCGCTTCCAGTTCATCTAATCTCAAGGCCTGGTAAATGGCCAAGCCTAGCAGGGTTTTATTTCGCTTCTGGACTATGGTTTCTTTTGGATAATCTACATAAATAGTGTTCAGCTCTTTTCTATTTAGCAGATCACTTGGTAGCTGATAAACATCTCCTTTGATGTAAAGCCTCCGTGCTGGGTTATGATTGATTTGATTCTCAGCTTGTAAGTATTCATAGTAATATTTGATTCCCCGGATGTAATTGTTCAGGTTGTAGATACTTCTTTCTTTTCTTTTGAGTTGCTTTACATAACTGAGCAGGTCAACGTATTGGCAACTTTCAATGGTCAGGTTCTCATTATCCAGCCACTTGATAAACTGCTCCTGGTAGTACAGGTAACTTTCCAATACCTTTTGATGGTTTACTTTCTTGTTCAGATAATCTTCAAAGCTGTGCTGCATAATGCAAATAAGTCTGAGTGCTCCTGATTCCCTGATGGCCTAAAAACTGGCTGATGCTTTCTATCCCCATTCCTGACTCTAACAAGTGGGTGGCTATGCTGTGCCGTAAAGTGTGCAGGCCTATTTTCTTTTCCTGTAGCCCTTCATTTTCTGTCCGTTCTATCAATATTTTGAGTGTTTTTGCTGTCGCTGTACTACTGATCCGTTTGCTACGATTGTTTACTAAAAATGCTTTTTCTCCCTCCTTGGCTATCGAGGATCTGCAGTGCCGTAGATACAGCTCAAAGTCCTGTTTCTGGCTTTCTACAAAAGGCACGTACCTGGCCTGCTTGTTCTTGGCTTTCCTGATGTGTACCAGTTGCTTGTCGAGCAATACATCATTGACATTCAGGTTAATGCCTTCTTTGCACCTCAGCCCACATCCGTAGTATAAACTTAAGATTGCCCGTTCCCTAAGCCCTGTTGTTCCTTCTTCACAGGCGTTGTACAACTGGTCTATTTCATAAAGGCCCAGCACTTCTTTTTCTGCCGGTTCTGCTTTCTCATATTGGATATCTATTTGTAAACTTCCTTGCCCAGTCTCTTCCAGGTAGTTGTTGAACAGTACCAGGTTTCTAAGGTGGCCGTTCAATGTCGATTGCTTTAACAGTTCCCCGGTCAGCTGGCTTTTCCGTTGCTTTAATTGCCCATAGTAACTGTGGATGATGGATTTTGGTACTAGCTCCAGATTAGTGATATTTTCTTTTTTCAAGTGAAAGAAAAAAGGTTTTAACTGATGAGGCAGGCTGTTCACCGTATCTTTTGCATAGCCTATGATGTCCAGCCACTCTTTATAGCCTTCCAGTACTCTTTTAAGCCTGTATTCTATGTCTATGATAGTTTTCACTTTTTAGGGGGTCTTGCTTCCTGTAATGTTATACTGTTATACTTCATTTTTTGGTACTGTTTTATGGGTTTCCTTGCAGTATGGAGCTATTAAGTATAACATTCGGGCCATGTTATACTGATGTTATACTTGTGTTACACTTAATCGGCCGCCACATTTTGGGTGGGCTGGCTTAATTCTTTGCCGTTTTGCTTAACTGCTTTTTTCTCGTCCAGATCTTTGAGTTTCTGCAATGTGCTGTCCAAAATATCAATACCGCTTTTCAATGCCCCGTACTCGTCCCATGCAGTTATTTGGTATTCAAAGCCGATCTTTCTATTGCCGCCTGTTTGTTTGATGTAGCCCCAATAATCCAGCTCCCTTAAATACCTGTTGGCCTTCATGGGGTTCATTCTGAACTGCTCCCTGATCTGCTTGCTGTAAAAGGTCTGTTGGTCTTTTGGCCGCTTGCCAATGGTGGCTTTCAGCAGTTCAAAGAAGCTTCTCAACTGGCCGTTCAGCTCGTCACTTTTCCTCAATAAACTTTCCTTCACCAACCGGTTTGCCCAGCTGATATCATCTAAATTTGTGGCAATATATTCTTTGCCTTTACTATCTCTTTTTCTCTCTCGTTGCGCCTGGTGGTAAAAGGTGATGATTTCTATCAGCCTTAAGTAATGCATGTTTGTCCTGAGCTTCTTAAATACGCTGTCGGGGATTTTGAGCTGGGTGGCATAGGGGTTAATCACTTTGATGGGGTGCAGCAGCCGTTGGCTGTTTTTTAAAAGTTGTTTGGCTATGTTCTGGCTCTCTTCATTCACTAACCCGGCTTGTAGTTTCCTTTGGTAGTCCATCACTTCTTCCATGTGGCCAGCCCCTTCATTAATGTGCAGTAAGTAGCTCCTGTTGGCATTGTCTTCATAAATCCCTTCTTTGGTGGTGGCGCCTGATACACAGATCGGACCTTCCACAGTCAGTACTTTTTGCACGTTGTTGCCCTTGGCATCTTTATCGGTGGTGAGCTTGGTAATGCTCTGCTTGCTCATGAACTCCCGTAGTGGTAAAAAAGCATTGTAAACCCCGTCCAAATCCTCGATCATCAGTACTTTGTTTTTCCAAAAATCTTTGCTGGAGTAGTAGAGTGTATTCTCTGTTAAACTGGTGATTGTCCTTACTGATTCTTCCGGAAGGCATTCGCTGATCTTGGTCTGCAAATAGGTTTTTCCGCTTCCACTTCTTCCAAAGATGATGGCGTGCAGTGGCTCGTCAAAGAACCGGGACAGGTAGAGGAAGAAGAGCAGCAGGCCGTTTTTCTGTTCTCCGATCAACCCGCTTTGGCTGATCAGCTGCAGGGTGCTTTTTACCAGTTCAGGGGATTGTAAAAATTTCTGTGCTGCATTGATTTCTTGTTGGGACATTTCATAGGCTTTGGGTTTTAATGCCCTGACTTGTGCAGCCCTTTCTTCCATTCTGTAAGCCTCGAGCTTTTCGGTTAGGTCGGTGATTGTATTGGTGGTTTGGGTGGTACTGAGTTCTAGGGTTTCGCTTACATTCTGGATCAGTTTTTTTACTGCCATATGGCTGTATAAATTCACATCATCTCTAAAGGATAGCCCCCTTTCCCTTCCCCCATTGGGGGAAAGCTTTATGTGCAGGCTGATCTTTAACCTGCTCAGGTTTTCCTTTTCTATCCCGCCCCAGATGGTGGCGGTCAGGTCCGAGCCGGACGGGCAATTATTGGTGTAAATGATCCGTTCGGGATTCTCAGTATTAAGCTTTGATTGGGATTCTGCTTGCTGTTCTGGTGCTTTCTGCTTTAGTGGTCCCGGATCCTCTTCCTTTTCTTTTTCAATTGAAAATAAAAACGGTTGTCTGTGGCTGATTAATTCGGTCAGTATTTCGGCTTCATGGCCATCTAACAGACTATTGATATCTTCTCCTTCCGGTGTGGCTACTTTACTGATTTTAACATCAGGCTTAAGCTGTTGCAGTTCTTTGTTGTATTTCTCTACTGCCTTGTTACCTGCTTCATCCCCATCAAAAAACAGGATGATCTCTTCCATGTCTTTTAATTGGCTTATCGCTTCGATATGCTCTTCTGTTAGTCCATTCGTGCCGTAGAGTGCCAGCACTTCGTATTGTTTCATTATTTCGGATTGCTGTAAAAGCGTTGCCGCATCAATAATGCTTTCGGTCAATATCAGCTTTTTGGTTTCTGGTTTTGGGTAGTTTGGATAAAGTCCTTGCCTGTCTTTGAGGTAAAAATGCCTGCTGTTATTGTTGTCTATCGTGCTTCTAAAATAAAGGCCTGCCACCTGGTTTTGTGGGTTCCTGAGGGCAAAGGCAATGCAGCTCTTTCCAAAAGGGCTGTAGGCTTTTTCTCCTGATCTGTTGTTTACATGGCCTCTGTCCAATAGTAAACCGTATTTCAGGCAGCTTTTGATCAGTGCCTCGTCCTTTCTTGCCCCGTGATGGAACTGGCCTGAGTTATAGCCTATCTGTAATTTCTCTTTATTGAGTGACCTGCTGGCAATGTATTCCTGTGCCGGCTTGCTGTTGTGGACTCCATTGCAGAAGTAGATGAACATCTTTGTAAGCACTGCAATTCTGGAGAGCTCCCGGACAGGATTGGTTCCCGTTATCAGTGATTTAGCTACCAGTATCCCTTTGTGCTTGTCGCCCTCCATCTTTACGCAGAACTCTATCGCATCACCACTGCCGGCATTGCAGTTGCTGCTAAAACATGTCCAGCTTTGGGTTTTGTAATACACCTGCAGGCTGGGCTTCTTGTCATCGTGGAAGGGGCAGTTTAACCGAAGGTGCTTGTCGGGTTTCAGATTATAATGATCCAGTACCTGCGCCAATGTAAGCTGTTGTTTGATGTCTGGTATTTCCATGGAGAAAAAAGTTTGATATTTTCTACTTGTTGAACATGTGCAACAAATGTAGAACTTCATTCTTATCAAACCAAATAATTACTTCTTTCTTTGTAGAATACTTTTAACTAAATTTGTGTTATTAAGTGTATTTCACTAATCATTAGTAGCATATGTTAAACATAGGAAGCAAAATCACTGAGCTTAGAAAGGCTAAAAAAATGTCCCAAGCCGATCTGGCCGCTGCGGTAGCAGCATCAAGGGATATAATAGGCAAGTATGAGCGCAACGATAACCTACCATCCATCGAGATGGCTTTAAAACTCGCCAATGTATTTGATGTGTCCGTGGATTACCTGCTCGGTGAGGGACAGCATGCCTCTTATGACAAGGAGACCATTAAAAGATTACAAGAGATTCAAAATATGAAGCCTGATTTTAGGGCGCACCTGTTTTCTGTTATTGACTCTGTAATTCGGGACTACAAAACACAACAGGCATATTCATCTTAAAATGATTAGATCATGAAAGTAACCTTAGACATTAACGACAGCAAAGCTGCTGCTTTTCTCAACTTTGTTAAAAGCCTGGACTTTATCCATATTCAAAGCAAGGAAGACTATGAGGAGCCTACAAAGCAGGAGATCCTTGACAGTATCAAGCAAGGAATGACAGAGGTACAGCTTCACAAGGAAGGTAAAATCAAACTCCAATCTGCAAGAGACTTTCTTAATGAGCTTTGAGGTTTTAACCACTTCTGATTTTAAAAGGGATTCGAAAAGCCTTCTCAAAAAATACAAGTCCCTGAAGGCCGAGGTTCTCAACTTGATTGCTTCCCTGGAAGAAGACCCTACGCAAGGCACGCCGCTTGGCAATGATTGCTACAAAATCCGGCTGGCCATCAAGTCCAAAGGAAAAGGCAAATCCGGTGGGGCAAGGATCATTACTTGCGTGAAAGTAATGGACGGTTTTGTCTACCTGCTCACCATCTACAGCAAATCTGAAAAAGAAAATATCTCCGATAAAGAACTACAAGAGCTTATCAAAGGCGTGGATTGAAAAAAAGCCCTGTATCTCTGCAAGGCTCTTAATATTTTCATCATTTCACGGAAGTAATCCACCTAGTGGATCATTGTTTTTCAAATTTGTACTTATTCATATCGTCTGGGTCTCCTATCCAGGCAAATAAATACCAAGGAGGGTTATTCTCCAATAATCCTTCTCCTGATATGGAGAGCTGTGTTGAAAAACCACCTTGCAGATTATCACTTTTTTCAAAATCTAAAATAATAACTGATCCCTCACTAAGCTCCCAAGTACCTTGTTCGCTAAATTTCATATCATCATACTTATCAAACCCAGAAAAAATCTTTGAACCAGATAAATTCTCCGTGGAGAAAGAGCCGTTTTCTTCAAAAGAAAACTTCCCTCCATCTTCGGCAACCCAAACACCGATAATGTCTTTTTTTGTTGGTTGTCCAGAACATCCTTGCAAAATACACATCAACGCAAGGCTTATAGATTGTATTAGTTTTTTCATCTTATTGGTATTGTTTCTGTCCATCTAAAAGTCTGAGTCGTAGGAGACATTGGCCCACTTGATAACTGCTGATTTAGCCATGCTCCAATTGTACCCTGCCAAGCATCAGTATAACCAATCACTGGTGGTCGAGTTGCAGATTGAATTGTTGAAGAATTAGTAACAGTGAATACAATATTTGCCATATTTCCATCTACAGTCCCTTGCCACGTAAGAACGTATGAGCCTAGATAAGTAACAGCTATGTTACCGGTAAGTCCTCCGGTTGCTAGAGTCGAATAATCCTTAAGATACTTCCCTACTCCTTGCACTCCACTTAAATTGTATGGGGCACGACCTTCTATGGCACCTCCATTCGCAATTTTATTCCTAACTGAAGCTATGTGATCATGCTGCCTTAGCATCTCGGTAAAATAATCACCATTGGTAAAATCCCTGTGCCGTGGGCCATTTCCTGTCAGCCATTCCCAACCTACTTCCCATGGCGTGATGGGATTCCCCCCGTTCTGTGCA
>JBGSXH010000041.1:0-8994 GCA_041751515.1 Cyclobacteriaceae bacterium
GTCAATGACCTGACTACCGGCTAGTTAAAGTGTCAAATACTGAAGTAAATAAGGAGAGGATAATACTGAATAACAAAGCCCACCAAAATCCGGCCACCTCAAAACCTGGCAAAATAGCATCTGCCAGTAAAATCATCACCGCATTAATGACCAGTAAAAATAACCCAAGCGTTAGAAGCGTAATGGGAATTGTTAAAATCACAAGCAATGGCTTTAATGTGGCATTAAGAAGAGCCAGAAATGCTGCTACAATGACAGCACTCATAAAGCCATCCACAGTGACACCTGGCAATAGCATGGAAGCCAGCAAAACTGTCAAACCGGAAATGAGAAGTTTCAGTAGAAAATTTAGCATAAGGTCGTTTCAAATAATCTTAAAAAATGTTTATGATTAAAGCATCTGTTTCTTTTCCAGAATTTCTTGCTTAATGCTTCTGATCCGCTCCTGAAAATCCAGTACATCCCAGCTGACAGGCTCAAGCAAGGAAGCTTCCAGGTAATCTTTCACCGAACCCTCGTGCTCACTCGACTTACCGGTCTTTACATTCACATAGCGCAAAGTAGACCATAACAATGTTTTTAGTTCATTACGATTCTCATCAGTCATATAATACTCTACCAAAATCGTATTATGGTTGAACCAGATAAGCCGGGAGTGAATATTGACCCACTCCCCCATTAATGCTGGTCTCACATAGGCAATCTGATGGTTATACACCACCCAGGCACTATCATAGCGGATGTAGAAATCTTTTAACTCTACCCCATAAAGTTTTGGCACCTGGTCTTCCCGTGCATTATAAAAATAATCAAAATATTTGGCATTGTTTAAGTGCCGCAATGGGTCACAGTCCTGGAACCTGATAATCACCTTTGAGGAGGTTTCTTTAGGATAAACTTTGCCTTCTTCTTTATGGAACATAAAATACGATTAACACTTTATTTTAGATGTAATGCTTTAAAACAGTAATCCCATCATAAAGTTATCCAATATCCTGAGCACGAACCAGGTAAAGCAGATAACACTGCCATGGTACCGCTCATCATTTAGCACGGCAGAAATATATGAATAAAATAAAAAAAATCAGCCTGATAACCGGCGCAAATTCCGGTATTGGAAAAATGACAGCCATTGAATTAGCCAAAAAGCAACATACACTTATTTTATGGTGCAGAAATCAACAGAAAGCAGAAGCAGCAATAGCAGACATCCATAAAGTTACAGGACATACAGATATCCACCTGTTTTTAGGAGACCTGGCTTCTATGGCCTCTGTTGATACCGTCTGTAAGGCAATTTTAAAACAGTTTGACCGCATCGATAACCTGATTAATAATGCTGGATTGCTCATGGGAAGCGAAAGAAAAATCACGGAGGATGGCTTTGAGTTTACGCTGGCAGTAAACCACCTGGCCCCTTTTGTTCTTACAAAAGCATTACTACCATTACTGCAACAAAGTACTGAAGGACGTATTATTAATGTTGCTTCGGAAGTACACCAGCAAGCGGCCTTTAGCTTTGCCGATATGAATATGGAAAAAGGATATTCCGGCTTTAAAGCCTATTGTAACTCCAAGCTATTCAATATCTTATTCACCAAGAAGCTGGCGCAAATGTTGTGCAAAACTGCGATCAAAACCAATAGTTTGCATCCCGGCGCAGTAAATAGTAATTTCGGCAATGATACAGACGGCATTTTCGGCTATATCCTTAGAATGTCAAAACCTTTTTTCATAACACCTGGTAAAGGTGCTGAAACTACATTGTTTCTGGCATTGAATGAAGCAGGTCGTCAGTATAATGGTGATTATTTTAAAGATAAGATGGTGACCAAACCTTCTGATGCCGCTTTAAGTCAATATAACATGGACAGACTCTGGGAGTCCACCGAAGCCCTGTTAGACACCACTTTTAGCGGTATCAGCAATTAATGCCGCTCACAGAACACACAGCCATAAAAAAATGAGTGAAAATAAAACTTACGATGTTGTCATCATTGGCGCTGGACCCTGCGGCCTTGCCTGCGCGATAGAAGCCAAAAAAGAAGGGCTGAATTATATTGTATTGGAAAAAGGAAGCATTGCTGAATCTATTCGCCGCTACCCTATCAATATGCAGTTTTTTTCTACCAGTGAAATGATAGAAATAGGGAATATTCCTTTTATTTCCCATGATATACGGCCTACGCGGTCAGAAGCGCTAAAGTATTACAGAAAAGTAGTAGAACATTATGATCTTGATGTGGCTCGCTTTACAAATGTTGAAGGCCTCGATAAAGCCGATGGCAATTTCATTTTAAAAACCAGCAAAGGCACCATCATGACAGAAAAGGTAGTCATCGCGATTGGCTACTACGATGTGCCAAGGGCGCTGTCCATCGACGGTGAAAGTCTTCCGCATGTGACACATTATTATGATGAACCTTATCGCTATGCGCACGCAAAGTGTGTTGTGGTTGGAGGGGCAAATTCAGCCATAGAAACTGCCCTGGATTTATATAGAAATGGTGCTGACGTAACGATGGTCCATCAGTTTGAATCATTGGATAAAACAGCAAAATACTGGATAGTCCCTGACCTTGAAAACAGAATTAAAAAGGGCAACGTCAAAGCTTTTTTTAAGCACTGCGTAGTCAAAATTGATGAGCATAAAGTTCATATAAAAGATGAACATGAAGCGGTAAAAACACTTGACGCTGATTTTGTCTTCTTAATGGTAGGTTACAGGCCTGATAAAGATTTGCTGGAAAGAATTGGCATTCAACTCAACGGCGATGCATATATTCCAACAATTGATAAAGAAACCTTTGAAAGTAATATTGAAGGAATTTACATGGCGGGTTCAGTAATTGGTGGTGAAGAGACTGCCAAAGTCTTTATAGAAAACGGGAGGTTGCATGCCATTCCTGTCATCAATGATATTAAAAGTAAACTCAAGCAAATCAGATAGTTTTAAAGTTTTTATATCTTTAAGACTTAATCTTCTTTGTCCCACGATCTCCTTTGGCTACTGCCTGCCAGAGTACAGACGATGATTTACACTGCTGCATGCTTAATTTAACTACACTATTTATAATAGCTTTCCTGGCAGGCTTTCTCTTTCCCTCCTGCCAGCAAACGCAAAAAGAGCATTATGACCTCGCTATCCTTGATGCTATGATCCTTGATGGCACCGGGAATGAAGCTTATAAAGGCCACATTTTTATCAACGCGGACACCATTGCCAAAATCGAAAAAGATACTGATCTACAACACGATGCCCTTAATACTATAAAGGCCAATGGAAAAATTGTTAGCCCTGGCTTCATTGATACGCATGCACACGGCGACCCTTTAGCAACGCCTGAATTTGAGAATTTCCTCTCTATGGGCGTAACTACCATCTCCCTGGGACAGGATGGGTTCAGTCCACAATATGAGCATATTCAGGAGTGGATGGATACCGTGCAGCAGGTGCAACCATCGGTGAATATCGCCATGTTTGCAGGGCACAATACCCTTCGAATGCTATCAGGAATAGAGTATGATACCATTCCCTCTGAAGAGGGCCTTCAGCAAATGCAAACATTACTGGCCTCAACCATGGAGGCGGGTTGTTTTGGCATGACTACAGGTCTGGAGTATAACCCCGGTTATTATGCCAGCAGCGACGAACTAAATTTTCTTGCTAAAACTGTGGGTAAACATAATGGCATTATCATGAGCCACATGCGCAATGAAGATGACGATAGCGTCGAGGCTTCTATTCGTGAACTATTAGCACAAGGGGCGTTTTGTCCGGTACACGTATCGCATATCAAAGTAGTTTACGGTAAAGGCACTAACAGGGCCATGGAAATTCTACACTTGCTGGATAGCGCACGCCTTGCAGGCATTCATGTAACAGCAGATTTTTACCCCTATACTGCCAGCCATACCGGCATCGCAATCCTTTTCCCGGATTGGGCCAAAAAGCCTAATGATTATGACCAGGTACTGGAGACGAGAAGAGAGGAGTTAACTACTTTCCTACGCAACAAAGTCATTCAGCGCAATGGGCCGGAAGCAACTTTAATGGGCGCAGGAAGTGACTTTAAGGGAAGAACATTGGCACAAATCGCGGACTCTATGGGCAAACCTTTTGAAAAAGTTTTGGTAGAAGATATCGGTCCTTACGGGGGCGGCGGTGCATATTTTATCATGGACTCACTCTTACAGCAAACGTTGCTTACCGACCCCTATGTCATGGTGTGTACCGACGGAAGTCCGGGCATGCGGCACCCCCGTGGCTATGGTACATTTGCTAAGATTATCGAGCAATTTGTAGGGAAAGATGTTTTAACACTTGCAGAAGCCGTCAGAAAGATGACAAGCTTACCAGCTGAAACACTCGGAATTGAGGACAGAGGACTTATTGAAACAGGCAAGAAGGCAGACTTGACCATATTTGACCCTCAGGAAGTCAAAGAAACAGCCACGTATCCCCAGCCATTTCAGCTCGCCAGGGGCTTCTCCTATGTCATTGTCAATGGATTGATCGCTTTAGAAAATGAAGCATTCTCCGAAAAACGGAATGGTAAAGTATTGAACAAAAAAAATTATTAGGTGTGGACTTTCATCTGCACTGAAATTACCTTTAATTGAATGTTAAAACATCTAATTCTTATGAGAAAACCACTACTTGGATTAATTGCAATACTCATGGCCACTATGCCGGCCTATAGTCAAAAAATCATCCGACAAGACCGGGAGATAAAGGCGATGGTCAATGAAATTTCAACTGATACCCTTATCAAAAACATCGATGCTTTGGTAAGTTTTGGTACCAGACATACGCTGAGTGAAGATATAAGTGACACCCAAGGCCTGCCTGCAGCAAGAAGATGGGTTTTGGGCGAGTTTGAACGTTATGCAGCTGCCTCTAATGGAAGAATGACAGCAGAGATTGACTTTTTTACTGTCGAAGCAGATGGTCGTCGTATTCCTGAAGATGCTGAATTAGGAAATGTAATGGCAACACTCAAAGGCACAGACCCTAATGACGATAGGGTTTTCATAGTTTCAGGCCATATCGATAGCCGCGCCAGTGACATCATGGATGCCTCCATTGATGCACCTGGAGCCAATGACGATGGCTCTGGAGTCGTTGCTCTCATGGAAATGGCAAGAATAATGTCTCAAAGTGAATTCCCTGCCACTATAATATTTGTAGCAGTATCCGGTGAAGAGCAAGGGCTATATGGAGCAAGGCACCTGGCGGAAAAGGCAAAAGAAGAAGAATGGAACCTGGTAGCCATGCTCAACAACGACATGATCAGCAACAGTGGTTCTACAGAAACTAATATCAACGACAACACCCGTGTTAGAATATTCAGTGAAGGAGTTCCTGCTTACGAAACAGAAGAGATGGCTAAAAGACGAGCCTACCTGGGCCTTGAAAATGACAGCCCTTCCCGACAGCTCGCGAGATACATCAAGGAAATCGGTGAAAGGTATGTTGAGCAAATTGAGGTAGTATTGAACTACAGAAAAGACAGATTCCTGAGAGGTGGAGACCATACACCCTTTAGTCAGATGGGCTTTACTGCTGTCAGAGTATGTGAAATGAATGAAAACTATTATGCACAACATCAGGACATCCGTGTTGAAAATGGAATTCAATATGGCGACTTTCCTGAATTTATGGACTTCGAATATTTAAGAAAAAACGCGGGTATTAATTTAAGTACGCTGGCCAATCTGGCAAAAGCACCCTCCATACCACTAAATGTTGGAGTCGATATTTCCGAGCTTAGCAATACCACGAAGTTGCAATGGGAGGCACCGAGCAATGGCACAGCTAAAGGATACTATATCCTTATGCGAGAAACCAGTGCTCCAAACTGGGAACAAAAAATATATACTGAAGATACCAGCATAACGCTCCCCTATTCAAAAGACAATTTTTTCTTTGGAGTGCAGGCAGTAGGTGAAAACGGGCATGAAAGTCTGGCCATAATTCCTGATCCTATCAGAAACTAAACTATAACTCGTTTAGCTATAGCTACATAGGCTGATGAGGTACTTCATCAGCCTGTTTTGTTTAAAAAGCATTCTTTACCATTAATCAGTAATGACTTTATTGAGATTTATTTTAAAATAACCATGATATTTAAAAAACTTAATAAAATATTTGATGTTCAAGTTTAGGAAAAACAATTGAATCTTGCTTTATTGTAAGTGTTATGCATGCATAATAAATACTGAAAGCTTACTCCCGCTATGTCGCTTAAGCTTTCTTTACGATAAACACTCACTTAATAGATCATAGACTTTTTTTTAAACCACTGAAAGCAAAAACCAATGAAAAAAATTTTACTTAGTTGTCTGGTAACGTTTGCGCTCGGCGAACTTGCAATGGCTTCGGGTTATCAGGTACTACTTCAAGGCAACAGACAGGCTGCCATGGGCAATGTCGGCGTTGGCCTAAGGCCTGATGCCTCCAGCGTATTTTTCAATCCCGGTGCTATGGGAATGATGCGACGGAACAGCGTGATGGTTGGCACCAATCTTATTTTTTCCAGCAATACCTACTATGCGTCAGATCTGGAATTTAGCGATTATACCGCGCAAACAGACAATCCTATAGGTACACCATTCCATTTCTACAGTGTTCTGGCCGGAGAAAATACACCATTAACCTTCGGCTTAGGGATTTATACTCCCTACGGCAGCAGCGTTCAATGGGAAGAAGGCTGGAGAGGTCAGAATTTATTGCAATCATTGAGCCTGCAAGCCATTTTTGTGCAGCCGACCCTTGCTTATCGTTTTTCTGATCAGTTCAGTATTGGAGCCGGCTTTATTTATGCCTTTGGCGGTGTAAACCTGCAAAGAGGTTTACCTGTTTCGGGAGCAGAGCCTTCAACTGCTGAATTTGACGGCAGCGCAAGTGGACTAGGGTATAATGTAGGTGTCTATTTTGAACCCAACCAGCAATGGAGTTTTGGACTTACTTATCGTTCTCGGGTGAATATGGATGTCGAAGGCGGAGAAGCCCGTTTTAATGTCCCTGTTGCAGCACAGCCAACTTTTCAGGCTACCGAATTCAATGCCAGTCTGCCCCTCCCTTCTGTTACCAGCCTTGGGATTACCTATTACCCCTCTGAAAGAGTAGCGATTAGCGCAGAAGCAAATTACACGGGTTGGGGTGCTTACGAAGCACTGACTTTTGAATTTAATGCACCGGTCAATAATGCCAACAGCACCACTTCACGCAGAAACTATGAAGATGCCTGGGCTGTGCGTCTTGGCACAGAATGGATGGCAGTGACCAACCTTGCACTACGCTTCGGTCTATATTATGATCAAACCCCAGTACAAGATGGCTTTATGACACCAGAAACTCCAGATTCCGACAGAATAGGGTTGACAGCTGGTTTAGGCTATCAACTGACTGAAGCTTTTAAAATTGATGCTTCATTCATATTCATCAATGGCTTTGAAAGAGAACAAACCGTACAGCAAGGCGAACAGGCCGGTACTATCAGACCTCAGGAAGGTGCGCAGGATGTACTTCCCGGAACTTATAAATTAAATGCCTTTATCCCCGGGCTTTCCTTATCCTTCAACTTTTAATTTTTTGAATGATGAACCTCTATAAAAAACAATATATACTACTACTCGCTGCCGGCATTTTTGCTTGTCAGCCAGAAATTGATGTGCCTGTAGCACAGTCAGGCACTGCAGATTTTTCCAATTACGTCGCCTTAGGTAACAGTCTTACCGCCGGCTATAGCGATGGAGCACTTTACCTGGAAGCACAGGAAAACTCTTATCCAGCCTTAATGGCCCGCCAAATGATGGAAGTAGGTGCAGGTGAATTTACGCAACCTTTAGTGCCTTCTGGCAACGGCTTTGGCGGAGGAACACCGCAAAACCCTCAAGGCAAATTAGAATTGCAAATTGTCGATGGTGCACCGTTTCCTGTAGCTACTCAGGGAGATGCAGGCGTACTGCAACCGTTAAGTGGAAGCAATTATAATAATCTTGGTGTGCCTGGTGCACGATCATTTCACTTAGTTGCTCCTGGTTATGGATCTTCGGAGGGAAATCCTTTCTTTGCACGGTTTGCAAGTAGTGCCAGCACAACAGTAGTGGCGGATGCGGTGGCTCAAAACCCTACCTTTTTCACCTTATGGATCGGCAACAATGATATTCTAGGATATGCGCTTGCAGGTGGTGCCGGCGGAGAGAGTGCAGCCATAACACCGCAGGGAACATTTAGCGGCGCTATCAACGGCATTTTAGACCCTTTGCTCGCTAGTGGTAATACCACAGGTGCAGTTGCCAATATTCCTGACATCATCAATATCCCGTATTTCAGAGTAGTTCCTTGGAATGCGTTTGAGTTAGAAACTCAGGGACAAGTAGACCAACTGAATGCCGGGGTTTCAGCTCAAATTGATGCTGGTGTTCGTGCTACCATCGATTCAACAGTTATACTCACAGTAGTGACGGAGCAGGTTGTAAGAGCTGGCGTTACGCAGGCTGTTATTCGGGAAGGTGTCGTTCAGCAGGCTGTAGCGACACAAATTGCACCAGGAATAGCCAGAGAAATTGCAAAGCGTAGAATAATGGAGTCAGATGAATGTAACAATGCAGATGATCCTGATGCTTGTGCAGAAGAAATAATCGAAAGTGGTGTCATCGATTCCGAAATAGCAGATTTGTCAGTTTTACTTACTAGTAACTATTTCCTTGATACTGAAGAAAGAGACCCTCTATTTACAGAAGCGTATCAAGCGATAGACATGGCATTACAACAATTTGCGTCGTCTATAGAAGAACAATACGAGCAAACATTGCAGGCATATCAACAGGGAAACCTGGATGAAACAACTACGACAGCTATTAATAATGCAATCGATGAAAACTTCCCGATTGTTCTAGCAGGCTTTAGAGAAGGAAACTTACCGGAAGAACAACAGCAGGCCATACAAGCGGGCATTGATCAGAATTTCGGCCCTACTTTAATGG
>JBGSXH010000042.1:0-1584 GCA_041751515.1 Cyclobacteriaceae bacterium
CGAAAGCATGTTTTAAGTGCAGGGGGTAGCGAGCACCCAATGATCCTCTACAAACGTTTCAGAGGTAAGGAACCCTCTCCGGAAGCGCTATTGCGCCGCACGGGCATGTTAAAATAACAGCCCCGAACATCATACCAATATTGTCCTAAAAGTGAGATTTACCCTGGGTAGTCTCACTTTTTTTGTGGGCGGCAGCCTGTGCAGCCAATACGTTTGAGTACTGCCCTTCATGACCAACAAACTACCGTTTTCGAGGATCAATGATACTGTCTGCTTATTGCTCTTGTGTTTGAAGGCAAACTTTCGTGCAGCACCAAGGCTGAGCGAAGCAATGGCGCTATTGGGCAGCAAGGTCTTTTCATCGTCACTGTGCCAGGCCATGCCCTCGTCACCATCATGATATAGGTTAAGCAGGCAGGCATTGTAAGTACTTTGGCTTCTTTTTTCAATCAGGTGCTTAAGCTCCTTTAGGGCTGGTGTCCAAGGTAAGGCATATTTTGTACTGCCAGAATAGGTATAAGCATAATCATGGTCGCCATACCAGGCGACCTTTCTTTTGGTAATGTAGTGTTTACCAAATATTTTAGCCTCGTCGTTTTTCCAGGCGACGGTCTCGAAAAGTTGCTTAAAGTAAAACTGACAATCATCTTCATTCAAAATAGGACCATGATAATTTACTTCACCATCAATAGGCAACAAATTTTGCTTGATATCTCTACTAAATAAATCCATACAATACTTTTAGTGGTTATTAAACAGGACCTTTATAGATATAATTCGACTTCTGATACAATTCACCACTTTCAAAGAACAAGCTTTAGCTTTCTCCCGAGTCCTTTATTTTTTTATTTCCAGGATCAGCAAGCACTTTATACAGAAAATAAACAGTAGCAAAAATTACTAAACCCTGAGTGGTCAGCATACAAACTATGGCGATCGTGCTCATATTAAGTGTTGTTTTTTACGTTTCAGATAAGAAATATGAACCAACAGTGTAATAAACAGAAATAGGCTGATCAGTAAAATCCGACCCACATTAGAATAGTATATTTTTCTCTCAAAAGACTTTTCTCGCCAATGGCGGCCGCACTCAACTGTTCTTTCAGGCCTTTGTGGCTAATTTGATTGATAATTGCACTATTATCCAGCTGCCAGAATTCTCCATTGCCCAGATGTTGCATTGCTGTACTCCAGTCATTACTTTCAGGAGTAAATAGTGCCGCCGTGAAAACCAATAGAAGCAGGGTAGGTGTAATGTATTTGATGATGAATTTGTAGATTTTCGGTACCTGAATATCAGAACCCTCCATTATTTCCTGCCATCCTTTGTCAATACCAAACACCCAGGCAAATATGATAGATTCCAGCAAAGCAAAAATCACCAAACTGACGGTACCTGCCCAATAGTCGTATTCATCAAACACACCATACTGGTAAAAAAATACCGTGGGAAGTCCCATAATGAGCGCCAGGGCACCAAATGACCAAGCGCCTTTCGTTTTGTTCCATCCAAACTCATCTTTCATAAAGCCCATCCAAGGCGTACCCATCGCCAAAGAAGAAGTAATGCCTGCAAAAAACAGA
>JBGSXH010000043.1:0-5121 GCA_041751515.1 Cyclobacteriaceae bacterium
CAAAAGTACGTTGCACGTTGTTCACGCCCTGGTTTTTGTCATGCAGTCGCAGTTGATCGTCACTGACCCAATCTGCAATGGTAGCATGCGTTTCCATAGGATGATGCACATCGGCTTTGATCTTATATTCTTCCTCTACAATAAAAGGGGAGGAGTCCCAGGCGTCCATCGACCCCCTTTCTTTTCCTGCTGCATTTAAGTCAACCGACTGCCGTGCCACTTCAAAATCCACCTCAAAATCGCCTGCATTATATTGCGCCTCTACCAGCGAAGCGGCATAGGTGGCATCTTCAAGGGTCTCAGCGATGACCATGGCAATGGGTTGTCCTTTAAAATGCACTTTGTCAGTGTGAAAAACAGGCAGGCTAAACCGGGCTTCCTTTAATTTTTCTTCTATTTTATCGCGGTCCGAGAAACCTTGAACGACAGGTTTGTGCTCATGAGTGATGATATCGATGACGCCCTCTACCTGTTTGGCAAGATCAAGGTTGATGTGCTTTATAGTCCCCGCTGCAATAGTACTTCCTACCAATACCCCATGAACCATATTGTCTACTTCATATTCGGCAGCGTATTTCCCCTGGCCAGTTACCTTGGCAATGCCTTCGACGCGTCCCCTCGCCATTGGTGAATAATTTTCCTGGTTATCAAAAAATCCCATAATAAATTATTTTTTCAGCTTAGATATTAAACAGTGATACAGTTTTTCAGCGCAGTTTCTATCGCACCTTTGAGCATGTTTACTTTAAAGCCATTATGTGACAAGGGCTCGATGTCTTTAATCGCAATTAAAGCTGCTTCGCTAAAGTTAGTGGCGTTAGCTGCCTTTCCTTCTAAAAACTGTTCAGATGCTTTCCAACGCCATGGTTGATGGGCAACGCCTCCGGATGCAAGTCTTGCTTTCACAATCTTGTTCCCTTCTAAATGTAAAGCTGCTGCAACGGAGATCAGGGCAAAAGCATACGAATCACGTTCGCGTACTTTTACATAAGCATAGTTTTTATGAAAGGGATATTGCGGAATTTCAATGGCCGTAATCAATGCATTATCAGGCAAAGTATTGTCCTTCTGCGGAGTTGTTCCCGGCAGTTTAAGAAAATCGTCAAAGGCGATGGATTTGGCCTTATTATCCGAATCCGTGATATTTACCTTAGCCTCCAAAGCTGACAGGGCTACACATAAATCGGAGGGGTGTACCGCTACGCACTGTTCATTGTATCCAATAACTGCACTCATACGGTTTTCACCCTCGTAAGCACTACAGCCGCTGCCGGGTTTACGTTTATTGCAAGGTGTTGTGGTGTCGTAAAAATAGGGGCAACGGGTCCTTTGCAATAGGTTTCCACCAATGGAAGCCATATTGCGAATCTGCTGAGAAGCCCCTGAGAGCAATGCTTTGGCTACCAGCGGATACTCAGCCAGAATGGTGTCGTTCGTGGCAACAGCAGTATTCCGCGCCATGGCCCCGACACTTACTGCGTTCGATGACTTTTCAACTGTATCGGGTAAAGCCTTCGTAATATCGATCAGGGTATCCGGCTGGGAGACATTTTTTTTCATCAGGTCCACCAAGTTAGTGCCTCCTGCTATAAATTGTGCCGTCTCATCTTTTTGGGACAAGGACTGCTTTAAATCATCTGTTTTTGTGTAATTAAATGGCTTCATTTTAAGGCAACTTTTTGGATGGATTCAACGATTCCGTTATAAGCACCGCAACGGCAAAGGTTGCCACTCATAAATTCTTTTATTTCTCCCACAGAACTGGTGTGCCTTTCTTTAACGCAAGCCACAGCAGACATCACCTGCCCGGGCGTGCAGTAGCCACACTGGAAACCATCGCATTCCACAAAAGCCTCCTGCATGGGGTGGAGCCTATCGCCGTCTGCCAGCCCTTCAATGGTGGTGACTTCTTTTTCGGAAACCATGGCTGCAAGCGTTAAGCAGCTTAAAGCCGTCTGTCCATCAATGTGCACAGTGCAGGCGCCACATTGTCCATGATCGCAGCCTTTCTTGGTGCCTGTCAGCTGAAGGTTTTCTCTCAATAAATCCAGCAAAGTAGTCCGGGTATCGCTGTCTACTTCATACTGCTGCTTGTTGATAGACACTTTGAATTTGGAAACTGTCTTTGACGGGATGAAAAAGCTTTTCGTATCCTCGTAAAAAGCCTTCACAGAAGATGGTATGGCCGCAAACGCCGCCAAAGCACCCGATGCTTTCAGAAAGAAGCGCCTGCTTAATTTTTTCTTATCGATCATAATATTGCTATCATTTTAAATAAAAAGCCATTTTCAAGGCATGTATTTTAATGTAATGTAATATATACATTATTCTGATGAGGTTAATCGCAAAAAGTGATAAGGTTTTCGCGAATTGGTTCCTTTGCAGTTGAATGCAGGATGGAAATGTTCACAACATGCTAGCTTTACTAGTAAAGTAAAATGCTTAACTCACCGCATTAACAATGCAGATTGCTGAATTAAAGATGTATTACATAATGTTGGCTTTACCAACGAATTAATTGCAGCCTAGTTAGTAATTTTACGGCCTACGTTATTATTCTCTGAGCATTGAAAAATGCCGAGTTCAATTAATGTTCCTTGGAGCAAGTGAAAATCATTCTTTATGAGTGCAGTAAAGAATGGGGCAAGCTTTCATAACTTTCCATAACTTTTCACTACCACAAAGCATATTATTATAGTCAAGATCATGCAGTGATGTACTCAGTGAGAAAAGTATATTGATCTATTTAAAAGCAGTAGCATTGTGAATAAAAATAAAGTAGAAAGTATATTGCCTGAACAAGGGAAAAATATAGCAATCTATGACTATGCGATCATCGGTGCTGGCGGTGCGGGTATGTGTTTACTAATGCAGTTGTTGAAAAGACCATTTTTTAAAGATAAACGCATTGTTGTATTTGAACCTGAAGCTAAAACCACTGATGACAAAACCTGGTGTTTCTGGTCTTTACCGGAAGACAAGGCAGAGGAGGAATTGATTGCTTTGGCTGATTGTCACTGGGACAAATTCAGAACGACCTCGGGCAGGGTAGTGCAGTCATCTTATCAATATCATCACTTGCCAAGCAGTGTGCTTTACAATACGGTGCATCAGTTGGCAGCAGGACATGCGGCGGTTAATTGGGTAGGTGAAAAGGTGATGTCCACTAAGCTGTGTATGGACGGAGTGCTTCTCAAAACTGCTGAAAAACAATATACTGCAGCCATCATATTTGACTCCAGATTTAATGAAAAGCAGGTGACACTGTTGAGAAGTCCGGCAACCATCTGGCAATCATTTATTGGTTGGAAAATAAAATTAAATAATGTCGATTACGGTAGAGATGCGGTGAGTCTGATGGATTTCAATATTGCCCAGCATGGAAATACGCAATTCATCTACTACCTGCCATTTGACAAGCAGGAAGCCCTGGTAGAGCTCACCAGATTTGGGAAGCATGCTATTGAAGAGCATGAGGCAGAGGAGTTGATTGCCGCCTGGATTACGGAGCATTTCGGTACTTACGAGCGATTGCATACTGAAGAGGGTAAAATACCCATGGTGCAGGGCTTAAAGCGTGAAGCTATTCCCAATGGACGAATAGTGCCAATAGGCACTGCCGCAGGTGCTGTAAAGTCCACAACGGGCTACGCTATCAAAAATATGCACAGGCATGCCACTCAGATGGCCGATGCCCTCGAGCGAAACCAAAGTTTGCCCTCGATAGATCAGGAACAAAGATTTGCCTTTTATGACGACTTATTACTGCATATTCTTCGCAATAAACCGGAGAAGGGAAAGCAAATTTTCGAACAGCTTTTTCAACGTAATATCATGGACCGTATTTTCAGGTTTCTGGATGAAAGAACCACTGTAATCGAAGAACTGCCCATGTTATTTTCACTCCCTGTAAAAGCATTTCTGTCAGCTTTGTATGAAAAGCATAGGCTACAAACAACGCTGAGTAGCAGTAATGTTAATGTTGCCGTTAATATTGGATTGCTGATGTTCTTGACTGTAGGGTTATATCAGTTCGAAGTGATTAGCAGTCAACAATTGACCTATTTGATGCTAATAGGTTTAATTTTTCCTGGCATACCCCACGGTGCGATGGATCATTATCTTGGAAAAGGCAAGTCATTGAAAGGAATGGCATTGATTCAATTTGTAGGCAAATATTTAGGGGTCATGGCCCTGGTGATATTACTATGGTCCTGGAATGCTTCATTGGGAGTATCAATCTTTATCCTGTACTCCGCCTGGCATTTCGGGGAAACAGACCTCCGGGAGTGGGGCATATTTAACAGGGTAGGAGCAGTAGTATTTGGATTGGCTGCATTATCAGTCATACTATTTTCCCATTCGCAAGAGCTGGGCGAAATGCTTTATCTGTTGAAGGCGGAAAGTCTAGCCAACCTGACCTTGCCCTACAGCCATGTGCTGCTGACAGGTTCCTGCATGATCATGCTGCTGCCTTTGCTGAGAATTAAACTTTCCGTCATTTATTCCTATTTGCTGCTGCTTTTGATACTATTGATGGGTAGTTTTCTGCCTTTGATTCCAGCATTCTTGTGGTATTTTGCAGCTTGGCATAGCTTTTTAGGCTGGCTGCATATTAAGAAAATCTCTGGTGATACGCATGTATCGCTAATTAAAAAATCATTGCCTTTTAGCCTTGGAGCATTTGCCCTGTTCCTGGGCTTGTATCTGCTGCTCCCGGAGCTTGCAGTGGATGCAACGAGCTTTATTCCCTATATTTTTATTTTTCTGGCCGCCATCAGCGCGCCACATGTCTTGTTCATGCACCTGTATTATGAGCACAATCATTCTAAGAAATGAAGAGGTATTACCGAATATCGAAGCAAGGCGAGCAGTATCTGTGACTGCAGTGGAGGAAGCAGGACGATGCCGGTATGAATCTATAGTATTGAATATCAAAAAAGCCATCAGAGATGGATGGCTTTTTTGATAATTTATTATTTCGTTATTGCATTTTCCTCTACATAACCCTCATGTTTACTTAAAATGGAGGCCATATAAGTAAGCAATACACCGTAAATTACCTTAGAGCAAACGTCGGCGATGGTATAGGTAATTTGTCTTCCTACCACACCCGATTCA
>JBGSXH010000044.1:0-6720 GCA_041751515.1 Cyclobacteriaceae bacterium
CTCATGGAGGCCAACTTACAGGGCGCCTATCTAACAGAAGCAGACTTTACGAATGCCAATTTGTTCAAGGCAGACCTCCGAGACGCGATAGGTTTAACAATAGAGCAATTGTCAAAGTCAAAATCGCTTTACCAGGCAAAACTTGATCCACATCTTATGGCAGAACTTCAAGCCAACATGCCCGAATTAGTAAGTAAATAATCAGATAAATTTTATTTGCAGTTGTTATTTTCCAATGCAATACTAATTTGCAATAGTATTATTTTTCAGTAGCTTTGAGGAAATAAAAACTGCCTATTGCGTACGAATACGCAACTTATAAAGTGCATTTATAGTTAATAATGATATTCCATGACATCCTCATGGAATTTTATCTTTTATAGGTATTGTCAATTGAACAGCGGTTTCGGCTTCCGGACCGTTATTTTTGTATAAATAATAAATGAAATCAAAATGAGTAAAGTCTCATATTATACACCCGAAGGTTTGAAGAAATTAAAAGATGAGCTTAGTCATCTTAAGACGAAGGGTAGGGCAGATATTGCCAAGCAAATAGCTGAAGCGAGAGATAAAGGAGACTTGAGTGAAAATGCGGAATATGATGCTGCGAAAGATGCTCAGGGTCATCTTGAATTGAAGATTGCTAAACTCGAAGGAGTCGTCGGCAATGCCAGGATTATCAATGAAGCTAACATAGATACATCCAAAGTTTCCATACTTTCAACGGTAAAGTTGAGAAACAAGAAAAACAAAATGGAAGTAACCTACACGTTGGTTTCTGAAGAAGAGGCAGATTTGAAGGCCAATAAGATATCCATCAAGTCACCTATTGGAAAGGGTGTACTGGGGAAGAAAATTGGTGATGTTGCTGAAGTACAGGCGCCTGCTGGAACCATGCAGTTTGAAATTTTAGACATTAGCTTATAATTCATGTCATCTATTTTTAGCAAAATTATCAGAAGAGAAATTCCAGGCCATATTGTGGCTGAAAACGATGCTTTCATAGCTTTTCTTGATGTAAGTCCGCTTGTAGAGGGGCATACTTTAGTTGTGCCTAAAAAGGAAGTAGATTATATATATGATTTGCCGGATGAAACGCTTGCCGAATTACATGTTTTTGCAAAGCAGGTGGCAAAAAAAGTTGAACAGGCTATTCCCTGTAAACGTATTGGCGTCGCAGTAATTGGACTGGAGGTACCTCATACTCATATTCATTTAATTCCATTACAGACGATGGATGATATTAACTTTAGCAGACCGAAGCTACATCCTACACAGGAAGCACTCAAGGCTACTGCGGAGAAAATAGTCGCCAAGTCCTGACAAATCCTGCATAAGCAAGGGGAAAGAAAATCCACATCATTTTAAACGGTGTGGATTTTCTTTTAGAAACGAACCCCATCCTTTAGCTTTAGCTGTATTGTTTCCTTTCTGGAAATGATGACATACCGCTACACCCAGTGCATCAGTAGCGTCCAGCATTTTAGGAATTTCTTCAAAACTAAGTAATGCCTTGAGCATATGGGCTACCTGCTCTTTAGAGGCATTTCCATTACCTGTGACGCTTTGTTTCACTTTTTTCGGCGCGTATTCTGTAATGGGTATTTCACGGGAAAGTGCTGCAGCCATCGCCACCCCCTGTGCTCTGCCGAGTTTTAGCATCGATTGTACATTTTTTCCATAAAAAGGTGCTTCCAATGCGATCTCATCAGGATTAAAGTCATCGATTAGCTGAATGACGCGTTCGTATATTTTTTTTAGTTTCAATTCATGCTGGCTATATTTACTTAAATGTATTACCCCATATTGCAACAAGCTCAGTTGGTTGTTTTTTATCATAATGATGCCATAGCCCATGACAGTGGTGCCGGGATCTATTCCTAGAATAATCTTTTCAGGAGGCGTGGCAGGTAGTACAGATTTCATGTTTGTATAATTATTTTTTAGTTGCCACATGGAAACTTAATACCAAAGCGGACACATTACCGAAGATGATTCAATTCATCCCTCGGTTGGTGTTTTTCTTTGATCATGAAGATTTCATAATATCAAATATACAGAATGCAGCAGGGCATTAAAACTAAGCTTCAGAATAAGTGGCTGAAAATACTACAGCTTGGGCTCTTTGGAGGTTTATGGCTTTTACTTTATTTTTTAGTGAAGCAGAAAACTTCATTAGAAGCCGCTGCTTTTTATCAATATTTCGAGCGACTGGACTTCAGTAGCTATGGCATTCTAAGCATAGCATTGATTTTGGTCGGCTTAAACTGGACATTGGAAACCCTGAAATGGCAGGTGCTCCTCAGCCCTGCCTATGCGATAGGCTTTCTTCAGGCGCTTAAGGGTGTGCTGGCAGGACTTGGACTGGCATTGCTGGGGCCACAGTTTTTGGGAGATATTGCAGGTAGGGTTTTGATGTTGCCAGCGGGCAACCGAGGTGCAGCGGCCGGAGGTGTTATGCTGGGAAGTATTATACAAACAGTCGTTACGCTGGTATTTGGTTGCTGGGGAGTATTTTTTCTGTTTCAACAGTTGTCACCTTCCGTTTTAGTGAATCTTGCATATATCGCTATTTCCATTGTAGTTGTTGCATCACTCATTGTTTTTGTATGGCGAAAATACGCCAGTCATTGGAGAGAACGCCTTTCAGGCTTTTGGAAGAACCTCTACGATGCTATTTACAGCTTTCCTGCGAACCTGTTCAATAAAGTAGTTTTATTGGCGATCGGCAGATATCTGGTATTTATTATACAATACCTTCTCATTTTTTATGCTTTTAAAGTGGATTTATCTATCAGCATTATGCTGGGTGGAATAAGCTGGGTGTTTTTGATTAAAACCATTTTTCCGGTTTTAAATGCTCCTGGTGATCTGGGTTTGAGAGAGCTTTCAGCGGTTTTTTATTTCGATTTTTTCGGGGTAGATCCATTGGTGATTATCATCACCGGCCTTTGTGTATGGTGTATGAATGTATTGCTGCCTACCTTGCCAGGAATATTTTTTACGCTTCAGCTTAAGTTCAGAGCATCATGAATACCATAGTATTTCTTTCCTTCTTAGCGTATGCGCTTTGTCTGGCTGCATTGTATTTTATCTGGAAACTCATGCGCACTAAATTTACATCAGATACACGAGCGCAAGGTTTTAGTATTATTGTTCCAGTACGTAACGAGGAAAGATATTTGGGCGAATTACTGGATGCAATTTATAGGCAGGAATACCCTCATGAAGCATTTGAAGTTATTGTCATCAATGATAGTTCTACGGATGGTACAGGAAAAATACTGGCTGACTATAAGCGGCGGCATCCTGATAATTTTCACCACCAGCAATTAGACTTATCAAGCAATTTCAAAGGCGGTCATAAAAAGGCGGCGATCACCCAGGCGGTCAGACTTAGTCGCTTTGAGTGGTTATTATGTACTGATGGGGACTGTCTTTCCGGGAAAAAGTGGCTTCAGGCATTTAATGAAAAAATTATTTATGAAGAGGACATCAATTTTGTTAGCGGCCCGGTGACATTTTTTAAGCCAGAAAGCATTTTTAAAAAGATGCTATCTATTGAGTTCTCCAGTCTGATAGGGGTAGGGGCTGTGAGTATGGCCGCCGGTAAAGCGACCATGTGCAATGCTGCTAACATGGCTTTTAGTAAGACGGCTTTCAAAGCTGTTGACGGTTATGAAGGTTTTGCTCATTTGCCTTCAGGAGATGATGAATTTTTATTGCAAAAAATTGCCAGTGCTTTTCCAGGGACTACACATTTTTTAAAAGATGCAAGAGCAATCATTTCCACAGCTTCCCCTGATAACATTTGTGAATTTTTACAGCAGCGTATTCGATGGGCATCCAAATGGAAGCAGCACAAAAGTATCGTGCCTGCGATAGTGGCGATAATGGTTTTTGCTTTTCAACTTTTAGTACTTGCGTTGCCTGTTTTTTGGCTTTTTGGTATGTTAAGGCCGGAATTGCTACTGGCCTCCCTGGCTTTAAAGTTTATTTTCGAAGCCATATTCCTGAAATCTGTGCTGGACTTTTTTGGTGATTTTTGGTCTTGGCGGGCGTTTCTGCTTACTTTTTTTCTGCATCCATTTTATGTGATCACTTGTGGCATTATGGCAAATTCTGGAAGTTATAGCTGGAAGGGTAGAAAATTCAATACTTAAAGCTAAAAAACCTGTTTTTTAAATGCTTGTTTGTATTTTTACACAGAGAATAGCGTAACCATCGAATTGATTTAATATGAGCAATGAGGAGTTTGAGGTTTTAGATGAACTGTATTTTATTGTTACTTACAAGGATCTCCTCGCTGCTGTGGACCTGGAAGCACCTTTGATTAAAACTACACTATATGCCCTCATTCGTCAGGGTTACGTAAAGTGTTTTATGGACAGTGATGGACAAAATGAAGTGTCGCCGGAATCTATGGATTATGAAGCGCATTATCAGCAATATACTTATCTTGCTACCAAACAGGGACTTCTGGCACATAATGCTTTATAAAATAGATGGCAGATCATCATTCGGTACCACGTTATCATCCTTTTGAGGACCTTCGGCGAAGACTATTGCGCAACCGCCCTGCGATGCTGGGTTTGGGTATTATTGTTTTCGCTATTCTTATAGCAATAGCGGGCTATGGTATAATGCCAGATGATACACCCAATGCCAATGACGGTGCAGCACAGCTGCAAAAACTTCCTCCGTTCACAAAAGCTACATTTTTAAAACTGCGTAAGAATCAGGATATAGAAGAGCGGAATTTTTTTCAGAAAATTATTTATGGTCAGGAAAATCTTTATTTGATTAAACCAATTACAGCTTATGAGATAGAAGGTGATTTCATAAAGGTCAATGAAGTAGGCAAAACTGTGCAGCAACAATATGAATTGTTGCCGGCGGTAAAAGCGCTTTTTATAGGTGATTCACCCAAAAGAGCTGAACTGAATGGCGAAAATGTGGCCGTCCGTGGAGATGATTTTCACTACCTGGCGCCCGATGAAAGTGTTCAGGTAATTGACCGCCAGCGTTTGATTGAGGAGTTTGAAGCAAGTAATATAGAAAATCGATTGTTTGTGCTTGGGACAGACAGCGCCGGGAGAGATATGTTAAGCCGATTGCTGTATGGGACCAGAATATCGCTTTCCATTGGGTTTGTCTCAGTCATCATATCAATGTTTATTGGCATTGCTTTGGGTGCAATAGCTGGCTTTTTCGGAGGTAAAACAGACGCTATTATCGTCTGGTTCATGTCTGTAGTATGGTCTATTCCTGGAATCATGTTGGTAATTGCCATTAGTCTTGCCTTGCAGAGTAGAGGACTTTGGGTCGCTTTTCTTGCTGTAGGATTAACCATGTGGGTCGAAGTATCAAGGGTGGTGCGTGGTCAGATCATCAGCATTCGACAAAAACAGTATATTGAAGCTGCACGTGCCTTTGGCATCGGGAACTTTAGAATAATTATGCAACATATTATGCCTAACATTGCCGGTCCGCTTATTGTCATCGCCACAGCTAACTTTGCTGCTGCTATATTGCTGGAGGCAGGTTTAAGCTTTCTTGGTTTAAGCGTGCAGGCGCCAACACCTTCCTGGGGTATTATGATTGAGGAGGGATATCAGGCTGTTGCTTCCCCGAATAGCTGGCATCTGATTTTGTTTCCTGCGCTGGCCATTTGTACCTTAGTGCTATCTTTTAACCTACTAGGCAATGGCCTGCGCGATGCAATTGATCCTGGTACCACCCTAAGCAAGAAATGGAGGAAATATGGTGTCTAATACCCTTAAGAGTAAATTTGATATAAAAGCCCTTGAGCTCAACTCTTTACTGGAAATAACCCAGGCAATTAATAATAATCTGCCGGAGGAGTCCCTGTACAAGATTTACAACTTTACCCTGAGAGCAAGCCTTAATATCAAGAAGCTGGCTTTATACGTGCTCGATGAAGCGTGGGAATGCAAAGTGAATTTTGGTACCAGACAGAATTATCACCTATTGTCACTTCCGGAAGACATGCTGCACATGCGGAAAATAACGCCAGTAGGCATACTTGATAATAGTACGCCTTTTAATGAATTTAGCACCATCATTCCCGTAGCGCATAAAGACCGTATCCTAGCTTTTGTTTTTGTCGATGAGAACCGTATTGACAGTGGTGGCGAAGAAATTGAAACGAACACAAATTTTATTCAAGCGCTGAGCAATATAATTCTGGTTGCCATTGAAAATAAAAAACTGGCAAGAAGACAACTGGAACAGGAAGCCCTGAAAAAGGAGATAGAAATTGCCAAAGAAGTGCAAACATTTTTATTTCCAAAAGTGCTGCCCTCCAGCAGAGAATTATCCGTTTCAGCTAGTTATCTGCCACACCATCAGGTAGGTGGCGACTATTACGATTTCATCGTGATCAATGAGAAGCTGTCTTTATTTTGTATTGCGGATGTTTCAGGAAAGGGAGTTCCTGCGGCGATTTTAATGTCAAACTTTCAGGCTACGTTAAGAATACTGGCTCGTAAAACCACCTCGATTGACGAGATTATACATGACTTAAACTATCAGATCCTGCAAAATGCTAATGGAGAAAACTTTATTACCGCTTTTATTGGGATTTACGATAAAGAAGCCAAAACTTTGACTTATGTCAATGCCGGTCATAACCCTCCGTTGATGATGCAAAATGGCGAAATGCGTATGCTGGAAAAAGGAACCACCATATTGGGTAGT
>JBGSXH010000045.1:0-8300 GCA_041751515.1 Cyclobacteriaceae bacterium
ACCCATGAATTTGAGGTATAATCTAAAGCTATCCTATTAAATATAAACCTCTTAAAATATAATGTAACTAGTTGCTGCATCTTTGGCAATAGTGTATGGTGAAATAAGCTAATTTACCCCTGCCCCTAAGCTGTCTTGCATGCACAACATTTTACTACTGTTGGTCTTATCCTGTTCCACTTTTGGAGCCAATGCGCAGGAAAATTTTATGCTTCAGAAGCATCGTTGCGGAACAATTTACCAGCCAATGCCGTAATCCTCACCATGATTGCTGGAACCACCCCAGAAGGTGCCATGCTCCCAATCAAACCAGATGGCATTGATGGGCCCTGAAGTGCGCGCCGCTTCCTCAATTGTATACCCCAATTTTTCCAATTCACTGCGAGTCCAGGGCGGGGTATTGCTATTAATGGTAATGGCGCCCGGCTTGCGTTCATGCGCACCAAAGGAGGAACGCATCTGGTAACTGTTGATGTTAGGGGCTTCTGCAGCTTCCTGTACGTTCATATCAAACTCTATCATATTCAGAAAAAACTGCACCAGGTTTTGATCCTGCGTATCACCTCCCTGCACGGCAAAGGACATGAAAGGTTTACCATCTTTCAGGGCCATGCTTGGTGTTAAAGTCACCCTCGGGCGTTTGCCAGGCTCAAGCACATTGAATGGGTTGATGGAATCGCTCAATACAAAACTCTGCATCCTTTGGCTTAAGCCCACGCCAGTATTACCGGCAATTACTGCCGGTACCCAACCGCCGCTAGGTGTAATGGATACAACCCAGCCTTCTTTATCCGCTGCCTGTATTGTGGTTGTTCCAGCAGTGAAATCATTTAGGTAGTCTGCGTCGATATCTCTATTAGAAGCTTCATTCCAGTCTTCCAGTAAGCTCATAAAGGGGTTGGTGCCATTTTCATGTGGATATGGATCGCCAGGGCCAATATTTTCATCATTTTGATCAAAGTTGATGGCTTTCGCCCTTTCGCTGGCATACTCCTTCGATAACAGGCCTTTCATTGGAGACTTTGGCTCAAAAGCGGGGTCACCATAATAGAAATCCCGATCAGCAAAAGCCATGCTCATAGCCTGATATAGCGTATGGATATAGCGCGAACTATTATAGCCCATACTTTTGAGGTCGAAGTTTTCCAGAATGTTGAGCGACTGTAAGAGTGCTGGCCCCTGGGTCCATTCGGCTAGTTTATAGACATCAATTCCTTTATAATTGATCTTTAACGGCGCCTCAGTTTTTACCTCCCAATTGGCTAAATCTTCCATTGTAAACAAGCCTCCCTGCTCTTGCACACTTCTAACAATTTCCTCGGCAATTTCACCTTTATAGAAAAGATCATAAGCAGCAAAAATGGCTGCCTTTCTATCTTTTCCTGCAGCCAAGGCTTCTTTTTCTGCATTGACCAATGCCTTCAGCGTGTTAAGCAAATCTTCCTGAACGAAAACTTCGCCGGCGTGAGGAGCTTCGCGTTCTTCGCCCTCATGTGTTAAAAATACTTTTTTTGAATAGGGCCAGTCTTTGATTTTGTCTTTGTTGCTTTCAATTTGATTGGCCGTCTGGGCCTCTATAGGGTAACCTTCCGCCATTTCCATGGCCGGAGAAAGCACAGCCTCCAGGCTCAACGTGCCATATTCAGCCAGCATGGTCAATAAACCGCCTACCGTGCCGGGCGTAGTAGCGGCCAACGGACCGAAAGCAGGAGGGAAGTCCATTTCCTGTTCACGGAAAAACTCCGGCGTAGCACCACTCGGCGCCACGCCCATTGCGTTGATAGCGATGACTTTGCCAGTATTGGGATTGTAGATTAAAGCTTGTGTTTCTCCTCCCCAGCTTAGGACATCCCACATGGTACAGGTAGCTGCAAGCATGGCGCAGGCAGCATCTACCGCATTGCCACCCTTTTCAAATGTCTTGGCACCGGCGGTTGCGGCCAGCGGTTTTCCGGTAATGGCCATCCAATGTTTTCCGTGAATGACAGGCTTTTGCGTCTGTCCAAATACTGAAACCGAAGCTAGATAACAACATACAATACAGGCAATTCTGACAATATTAAACATGAGATGTTGCGTTAGTACGTTTTTACAATGTAAATGTAAATGATCTTAATTCCAACATTGCTTCAATTCGAAGATAGCACAGTTGCGGACAAATTCAATTTAAACATTATTCCTTCTTGTCAATTAGTCATAACATACATGTGATCAATACATTAATCAAAATAATAAGAAAATGGATTTAAAATTAAAAAATAGGAAAGCACTCATTACCGGAAGTACATCAGGCATTGGCTATGCAATAGCGCGCCAACTGCTGCAGGAAGGTGCGAACGTGGTTGTAACAGGACGTTCCGATGAGACTGTGAGCAAGGCAGTGCAATCGCTGAAGGAGGAAATTAAAGATGCAGCAGTCGATGGCTTTATTGTTGACTTTAAAGAAGTGGATCAGGTGAATGAATTGCTAAGAAAGCTACCAGAAGTGGACATACTCATTAATAATGTTGGGGTCTACGAAATGAATGATTTTTTCGATATAAATGATGAAGATTGGTCAAAGTTGTTTGAGATAAATATCATGAGCGGCGTAAGATTGGCGAGACAATATATGCTACAGATGAAAAAGAACGACTGGGGCAGAATCATTTTCATTTCCAGCGAATCTGCTTTAAATGTGCCGGAAGAAATGGTGCATTATGGCATGACGAAAGCTGCCCAACTGGCTGTTTCCAGAGGTCTTGCTGAATATACCAAGGGCACCAATGTTACGGTGAATTCAGTTTTACCCGGCCCGACTTTTACCGATACACTCGAGGACTTTTTAAAGCCAGTAGTCGAAGAGGAAGATATGACCATGCAGGAATTTAAAAAAGTAGGTGGCAAAAAACTCAGGCCAACAAGTCTGATCGAAAGGCTGATCGAGCCGGAAGAAGTGGCTGCCATGGTAGCCTACGTAGCCAGTCCCTTATCTTCAGCAACCAATGGTGCTGCGCTGAGGGTTGATGGCGGTATCGTCAGGCATATCGCATGATTTGCGGTTTTCATTAATTTGGTTTAGTTTCAAAGCTTGCTAAGCTGAATAAATGGAAGTACTTTATACTTATTCTATGTATTTTATGGCTGTTTTATACATCGCAGCCGGTATCAACCACTTTGTAAATCCCAGGATTTACTTAAAAATGATGCCTCCATATTTACCATGGCACCAGCTTTTAAATTATATAGCTGGTGCTATGGAAATTATTCTTGGTTTATGCTTGCTGTTTGACGCTACGCAAAGTCTGGCGGCTTGGGGAATTATCATATTGCTGATATTAATATTTCCAGCGAATTTGTATATGTACCAAAGAGGTATGAGAGGCATGCCACAATGGCTTTTATTGTTGCGCCTTCCATTACAGCTGCTGCTTATTGTTTGGGCCTGGTGGTATACTTAGCATAAATTTTTGAAATTAGCATACCGAAACACCAGTTCAGTGATGAGTACTATAGCCTTCGGTATCACGACTATTTTGGCCTTTAAGATTCCAGCGCAAGCGGAACAAGCATGTAAGGTGATAATAAAACTAAATACACATGAATCAATAGTATGATAAAATCAAATATCAACTAAAGTCGTGGTACAAGCAGCAGGTTTTTAACCTCAGTAAAAATAATAATTTCTCCTTCATAGGCTTTCACCGCTATTTATATAGGCCGAAGCCCGGAACGCTCTCAGCATTTCTAGATGATTATTCTAAACAAACACCGGCTGTAAAATTTCTTCAGGTAGGAGCCAATGACGGTTTTAACCATAATCCCATCCACAAATTTGTGAAGCGGGATCGGTGGAAAGGGGTAATGCTCGAACCACAACCCTATGTCTTCAATAAGTACCTGAAGCCTTTGTACCAAAGCACTCCTAAAGTTGTAACCATTAATGCAGCCATGGATACTAGTGACGGTATCACAAAATTGTATACAATTTGATTTTCAAAAGAGCGCTGGGCAACAGGGCTTTCCAGTTTGGACAGGCAAATGCTTGAAAGTAAACTCAAGCAAGGCGAGTTGCATCAATATGCAGCGAAAGAAGGTGTTACCATTCCGGCTAATATCGACGATTGCATTGCAACTTATAATAGTAATACGCTTTCACCAGCCACGATTAAGAATAAACATCTAAAAAAGATCGTCAATTATTAATGTTAGATATAGAAGGGTATGACTTTGAAATTTTAAAGATGTTGTACTTGCCTACTTTACAAGCTGAAGTTGTCATTTTTGAAGAAAGTCATTTTAGCGAGGAGGTTAAAGTACCTTGCTGTGCGTACCTGGAGACCTTCGGATATTTACACCGTGCAATGGGAGAGAACCGACTGGCAATATTATCTTCCTGTGAACAAGCTTTCTCAGCCTATAAAAAACTGTGATCCAATTTTTTTCAGTGAATGATAGATATTCTAACAAATCCTCTTTAAATTTGTTGTTGTACTAACAATTGCTTTAACAATGACGGAACCCTATAGTATGTATTCACTGTTACTCGACAGCACAGCCAGAAAGGTGAAGCAATACGCACAGCAGCGGTTTAAAGAATTGTCTATCAATCTGACTGTAGATCAATGGCTGGTGATGAAGCAATTGTATGAAAGGGAGTCGTTGAACCAAAAAGAGCTTGCTGATTTATTATTTAAGGATACGCCAACACTTACGCGAATTATCGATTTGCTTTGCGAAAAAGGGTATACCCTGCGACACCCGCATCCTACAGATCGTAGGTGCTTTCAGGTAAAGCTTACGGACGAAGGGAACGATAAAGTATCGAAATTAATCCCTGAGATAAAAAACATCAGATTGCAAGCCTGGCAGGGTTTAGGAGAAGATGATTTTAATCATTTTAGAAAAGTTTTACTTTCCATCCAGGAGAATTTAAGTTAATTCATTGAGATAACATTATTAAGGTATAATTTTGCCGACTAGTTAATCATTATTAAAAATGACACAAGAAAATACGATAACAACTGATCTTTGCATAATCGGGGCTGGCCCGGTAGGTTTATTTGCCGTTTTTGAAGCAGGACTCCTGAAAATGCGCTGTCATCTCATTGATGCTTTACCCCAGGTAGGCGGTCAGTTATCGGAAATATATCCTAAGAAGCCTATTTACGATATTCCAGGATTCCCGGAAGTAAAAGCCCAGGAACTTGTTGATAATCTTATGCAGCAAATTGCCCCGTTCAAGCCAACTTTCAGTTTGGGTGAAAGGGTCGACGGACTAAAGAAGCATGAAGACGGCAGCTTTACCCTGCATACTTCCGATAATACGGTAGTTGAGGCAAAAGCAGTGGTAATTGCAGGAGGACTTGGTTGTTTTGAACCGCGTAAGCCGGTAGTTACCAATCTGGAAAACTACGAAGGCAAAGGCATCGAATACATGGTAAAAGACCCGGAACGCTTCCGCGATAAGTCTTTGATTATTGCTGGTGGTGGGGACTCTGCCCTGGACTGGACTATTTATCTGGCAGATATCGCTAAAAGCGTCACACTTGTTCATAGAAACGAAAGTTTCCGCGGTGCTCCGGATTCTGCTGAAAAAGTCTTTAATCTGGCTAAAGAAGGTAAAATAAACCTTTTGCTAAATTCTAATTTACATTCTTTGAATGGTAATGGTGTATTGAAAGCTGTTTCAGTGATCGATAAGCAAAAAGCCATTACTGAAATCCCTGTGGACTATATGATTCCTCTCTTTGGACTGAGTCCAAAATTAGGACCCATTGCTAATTGGAATTTGAGCATAGATAAAAATGCCATAGAGGTAAATACAACAGATTACAGCACCAATATACCTGGCATATATGCCATCGGCGATATCAATACTTACCCGGGTAAACTGAAGCTGATTTTAAGTGGTTTCCATGAAGGAGCGTTAATGGCGCAGAGTGCATTTAAATATGTATACCCTGCAGAGAAACTCAGCTTCAAATATACAACCGTCAATGGTGTAAATGCTTTTTAATATTATTGAAGATGATCAGCTTTAAAATAGAAGACGAAAATAATGAGCTTCAGGACATCAGTATTCCCGAGGACATTAGCTTAACATTGATGGAAGTTATGAAAGCTTCCGAAATTCCGGTGATGGCTACTTGCGGTGGAATGGCGCTTTGCGCAACCTGTCATGTAGAAATTATTGAAGGGGCGGATAAGCTAGCTTCTCCTGAAGATATGGAACTGGACATGCTGGACACTTTGCCTGACCCTGCTTCGGACAGCCGACTTGCGTGCCAGATCAGAATTTCTCCCGCACTAGAGGGTGCGGTCATAAAGTTTAGGGGCAATGACTAAAATTTAGAGGAATTCAATATTAATGACTAAAGTGCAACACAAAGTTGCACTTTTTTTGTTTTCATTACGTTGCCAACTGAATTGTGGAGTTAAAATTTAAGAAGTACATGATGCTTATTTTCGCATATTTTCTAATTTCTTCTTATTTTTAGCCCTGTCAAGTACTAAATTTCTATAAATTTGAATCATACGCAAGCCATATCATTGTACCAACCCATGTTGCATAAGATTGCCTATAACATGCTCAAATGTCAGGCAGACGCAGAAGATGTTGTGCAAGACACTTTCTTGAAGTGGTTGACGATTGATCCGGAGAAGGTTCAGAATGTCAAAGCTTACCTGATTACTGCAGTAATGAACAATTGCATCAATCACTTAAATGCATTGAAAAAGAAGAAAGAGGCATACTTCGATCAGATCAACGTACAGGATTTTTTAGATAAGTTTAAAGAGAACGAAATTTTCAATTTTGATCTTCAGACGGAAGTAGGCGTGGCTTTAGGTATCGTGCATGCAAAACTTGAACCCATCGAACGTGCGGTTTTCGTGTTGCGGGAAATGTTTGGATACGACTATGATACCCTGCAGGAAATTTTAGAAAAGAAAACTGACAATTGCCGTCAAATATTCAGCCGTGCCAGAAAGAAACTTCAGGAAGAGTCTGATAAAATACAGATAACACTACCCAATAAAAAAGCGATGATGGACGGGCTTAAAGATGCTTGTAACTTTGGTAATGCCTCGGCATTCATTCAGGTATTAAAGCAAGATATCAGTGCTAAATTCCAGTAACAGAAAAAAAATATCTTTTTTCCCCTGCTTCCTGTCACAAAAGAGAAATCCTGCTGTCTTATAGTTATAAGTCTGTTTTTCACCAACAGCCTTGCAATTGATTTTATGATTCTAATTAATATTTGATGACAGCAATATTCATTTTCTTTGTATTACATTGGTACTCATCTCTGTTTTTCCAAACATTCTTTATGCATCGCTATGCTTCGCATGGTGCATTTACAATGAACAGAGCTACCGAAAAAGTTTTCTTTGTATTGACCTGGATCTTCCAGGGATCCAATTATCTCAGTCCTTATGGTTATGGAGTAATGCATAGAATGCACCATGCATTTGCTGACACTCCAGAAGATCCTCATTCTCCAAAATATGATGAAAGCATCTGGAAGATGATGTGGAAGACCAAAACTATTTATGGCGCTATTGCTAATAAAAGATATCCTGTCGAAGAGCGCTTCACACGTGGTGTTCCGCAGTGGGAAGCATTTGATAAATTTGCCCGTTCCTGGCCTTCCAGAATTTTCTGGGGTGCATTATATGTAGCATTTTATGCACAGTTCGCTACCTACTGGTGGTTATGGTTATTGTTACCAATACAATTTATGATGAGTCCGGTTCATGGCGCTATTATTAATTGGTTTGCGCATAAGTATGGCTATAGAAACTATGAAGTTGGTGATACTTCAAGAAACTTCCTCCCTTTTGATTTTCTGATGATGGGCGAAAGCTATCACAACAATCATCACAAACATGGCTCAAGGCCTAATTTTGGTGGTGTACGTTGGCATGAAATCGATCCTACTTATCAGGTAATTAAGTTGTTCAATAAGGTAGGTATCATCAAAATTAAAGATAAGAAAACCGTTAAACTTCGGAAATTTCAGAAAGCTGCATGACGCAGTAGCAGTTATTCATAATTCTTAAAGGTTGGTAAATAAATTTTATCAGCCTTTTTTTATGCTCTCCGTTGTAAGTTTTAATATTGAAACAGAATCGCATAAATACTTTTTCCGCCAATAAGCATGGTGATCAGCACAATAATAAGCCCCAAAAGGTTTTGCCACCAACTATTTTTATACGAACCCAGTACTGTAGCTTTACTGGTGATCCACACCAGAAAAACAGCTATAATAGGCAATAATATGCCGTTGGCAATCTGTGCTGTTTTAATCATCTCGATA
>JBGSXH010000046.1:0-4741 GCA_041751515.1 Cyclobacteriaceae bacterium
TTTTCTGGGTATTACCCAGAACTTTTCATCAAAGGAAATTCAGGAATCAGCGCTGCGCGACGCGAAGTACGTTTACATAGAAGGATATCTGGTTACTTCTGAGAATGGTAAAGAAGCCATGCTTACTGCGAAAAAACTAGCAGAAAAAAATGATGTGAAAGTGGCTCTCACATTTTCCGATCCTGCCATGGTAAAATACTTTAAAGAAGGTTTTGACGATGTCATAGGTACCAATGTAGACCTGCTATTCTGCAATGAAGAAGAAGCCCAGCTATATACGGGTACTTCTACACTAAATGAAGCGCGTGAAGCTTTAAAGAAAGTAGCAAGCGCTTTTGTGATTACACAAGGGAAAAACGGTGCAATGATTTATGATGGCGATACCTTCATCGATATTGAACCCTATACAATTAAAGCTGTCGATAGTAATGGTGCAGGCGACATGTTTGCCGGTGCATTTTTATATGGCATCACCAATGGCCATACCATGGCGCAGGCCGGCAAGCTGGCCAGTCTCGCCTCTTCAAAAATTGTAAGCCAATTTGGTCCAAGGCTTGAATGGCATCAGGCGAAAGCCATTTTACATGACCTGTTTGAAAACTAGTAAAAAGGAGCTTAAGGCTCCTTTTTTTATGCATAAGCTTTAATAATAATGGGCTGTAAAATACGGTATCGCTGCGGGTAAAGCGTATCCCTGGAGCTATAGTATTAATAAGAAAACAGGTCCATTTCAATATATCAGTTTGATAGCGATTTCTTATTTTGATATACTAAAGCGTTTTAGAAAAACTATAAAATATAATTGAAGCTGATTCAGAGGGGTTTATAAGGAAAGTCTTATATAAAACTTATTTTGGCATCATAGCTGCAATACAGTGTATAACATGATGAATTTTTTAGACTGACATTTTTTCAACTTTGTGCCATCATGATTTTTTAGACTGAATAACACTTTTTAGTATTTTTTTAATCTGGATTTTTTGAAAAAAACTCAACGGACATTTCTAATTGAAGTGTCCGTTTTTTTTGTTTTTATCTACGATGTGCGCAAAAATACCTGTCATTCCCGATACAACATTTTTCAAACCGCTATCGAAACCGTTCATGTAATATTCCATGTGAAAATCGTCAATTTTAATGTATATTGGGCCCTATTTAAAGGCATCATTATGGTGTTTTCTGATGAAATCCTGCTTAACGGCGGATAGCGATTTCTTCATTAAGATGTCATTTTACTGCAGGTGCCATAAAAAGAAAGATTTATGAAAAGAATATTAATGCTTGTGGCCTTTATGGCTACAATTCCTTGGGCAAATGCCCAAAAGAACAACATTGAGTTCACAGAATATGAACTTGATAACGGACTTCATGTGATTTTGCATGAAGATAAAACGACGCCAATTGTTGCTGTCACCATCATGTACCATGTTGGGTCAAAAAACGAAGATCCTACAAGAACCGGGTTTGCCCATTTTTTCGAACATTTGCTGTTTGAAGGATCGGAAAATATAGGACGTGGCGAGTACATGAAAACCATCGAGTCTGCAGGAGGAACTTTGAACGCAAATACTTCTTTTGACAGAACTTTTTATTACGAAGTACTGCCTTCAAACCAATTAGAACTTGGACTTTATATGGAGTCAGAGCGTTTGCTGCATGCCAAAATTGATACTACAGGGGTTGAAACGCAGCGTGAAGTTGTGAAGGAAGAAAAGCGTCAGAACTATGACAATCGCCCTTATGGCACCCTGCTTCCTGAAACCTTCAGCCGTGCGTTTACGGAACATCCTTATCAGTGGGTTCCAATAGGCTCACTTGAGCATTTAAATGAGGCTACTTTAGATGAGTTTATTGATTTCTATAAGACATTTTATGTTCCTGAAAATGCTACACTTTCTATAGCAGGTGATATTGATGTTGAGGAAACAAAAGCATTGATTGAAAAATATTTTGCAGAGATTCCGAGAGGAACAAAGGATATTCCAAGACCCAATATTGAAGAGCCAAAAAGAACAGAGGAAGTGCGGGATATTGTTTATGATAATATTCAACTTCCAGCCGTCATTCAGGGCTATCATATTCCTGCGCAGGGCACTGAAGACTATTACGCTTTAAATATGCTCACCACTTTACTTTCCAGCGGTGCCAGCAGCAGGCTCAATAAAGCACTAGTTGATGATCAGCAAAAAGCTTTACAAGTGGGTGCATTTCCACTGGCACTGGAAGACCCGGGTTTATTTTTGGCATTTGGGATAGCCAAAGTGGGCGTACATGTCGATGAACTGGAGGAAGCCATGGAAGAGCAGTTTGCTGATGTTAGGGAAAACCTTATCAGTGAAAGGGAATTTGCGAAGATTCAGAATCAGGTGGAGAACAATTTTGTGAGCAGCAATTCATCTATCGCAGGAATTGCAGAAAGTCTTGCCGACTACCATGTGTATTTTGGTGATGCGAACCTGATTAACGATGAGATTGAACGCTATAAAAAGGTAAGCCGCGAGGACATTCGGCGCGTGGCTCAGGAATACCTGGCACCAACCAATAGAGTGGTATTGCACTACCTGCCCAAAGAAAACGAAGAGCAAGAAGGTTCAAACTAAAAAATGATCAGATTTATGAAACATATATTATTTACAGCAAGTCTGGTTGCGTTAACACTACCAGCATTTGCACAGCTCGATCGGTCTCAGAAGCCGGAGCCCGGGCCAGCACCGGAAATTCAACTGGGCGATTATGAAAGCTTCACTCTCGATAATGGCTTACAGGTTTTTGTAGTTGAAAATAATAAGTTGCCGAGAGTAGCTTTTTCGCTATTGATCGATATTGATCCTCAGACAGAGGGAGATAAGGCCGGCTATATTGACCTGGCAGGGCAGCTCTTAAAAAGGGGCACGGAGACGAAGTCCAAAGAGGAGCTTGATGAAGCCATTGATTTTATGGGCGCATCGCTATCAACTTCTGCTAATAGCATCTACGCCAGCTCACTTTCCCGACATACCGAAAATCTGTTGGAAATAATGGCAGATGTATTGTTAAATCCTGCATTTCCTGAAGACGAACTGGAGAAGCTGAAAAAACAGACCATCTCCGGCATAACCTCCAGCGAAGACGATGCAGACTATATTCTTCGTAATGTGAGTCGCGTTTTAGTATATGGCGAATCGCATCCTTATGGAGAGCTGACAACAAAAGAAAGTGTGGAGCAGGTGAGTATTGAAGACATTAAGGCATATTACGATGCTTACTTTAAGCCCAATAATGCCTATTTGGCCATTGTTGGCGATATCAATAAAGCCGATGCTGAAAAACTTATTAGACAGCATCTTGAAAAATGGGAACAAGGGGATGTGAAGCAAACGGATGTGCCGGAAATAAAAGCGCCGGAAGCAACTACTGTTACCATTGTAGACAGACCTTCTTCAGTACAGTCTAATGTGAGGGTGACTTACCCGGTATCTTTGCAACCTGGCGATGAAGATGTGATCAAAGCGCGAATCACTAATCAGATCCTGGGAGGCGGTGCTTCCGGACGTTTGTTTACAAACCTTCGTGAAACGTATGGCTATACTTACGGCTCCTATTCTTCTTTGAGTTCAGATAAGTTTGTGGGAAGTTTCGCAGCCTCTGCCAATGTTAGGAATGAAGTTACTGACAGTGCAGTCTATCAAATGCTATATGAACTGGATAGAATCAGTAGCGAGCCGGTAGAAGAAGACGAATTGCAGGCGGTGAAAAACAATGTTTCCGGAAGTTTTGCCCGTTCTTTAGAGAGTCCGCAAACCGTAGCCAGTTTTGCGATTAATACTGCAAGGTATAATTTGCCTGAAGACTATTACCAGAATTATCTTAAGAATGTAGAAAGCGTGACAGCGGAAGATGTTAAAGCGACTGCTGAAAAGTTTATCAAGCCAGGTAATGCGCATATCATCATTGTAGGTAAAGCTGCAGATATAGAGGATAACCTTTCGCAGTTTGGCGAAATCAAATATGCCGATAAATATGGTAAGCCGAAAGAAAAGAATACTACTGCTGCCTTGCCTGATGATTTAACTGCTGAAGAAGTGATTTCGGCATATATCACAGCTGTGGGAGGAGAAGAACAGATTAAAAAGATAAATGATCTTAAAATAACTTCATCAGCTACCATCCAAGGGACAGCTTTGGAAATTCTACAACTGATGAAAAATGATGGCAGATATTTTCAATCTATTCAGGCAATGGGTATGGAAGTCTCTAAAACAGTCATTAATGACGAAGAAGTAGCTGTATATCAACAAGGACAAAAAGTACCAATGGATGAGGAGGCGATGAAAGAAACCGCACTTACGGCGGGTTTTATGCCAGAACTAAAATTCGATGCGTATGAGGTTGCTACCGAACTTACTGGTATAGAGGATGTAGAAGGAGAGTCAGCATACATCATAGAAGCAACAATGCCTTCCGGGTCTAAATTTAAGTCATACTACAGTGTGGACTCCGGTCTGAAATTGCGTGAGAGCAGAGAAGTGGAAACGCCACAGGGCAATATGTCTTTATCTACTGACTTTACAGATTATCGTGAAGTTGAAGGTGTTATGTTCCCTTATACCACCAGTCTGCCATTGGGTGGCAACCAGAAGCTGGTGGCAGAAATAGCCGAAGTGGAAATTAATGCTGGCGTTGATGAAAGCAAATTTGAGATTCAATAGTAAATAAGTTCTTGACTATCATAAAAAAAGGAAGCCTGTAACAAGCTTCCTTT
>JBGSXH010000047.1:0-4792 GCA_041751515.1 Cyclobacteriaceae bacterium
AATATTTTATCTGCTGGCTCATCAATTTTTACCAAATCATGTGTATGAAAAACTTTGTCTTTTTTTATGTAAAAAGCTTCAATCATTTGTAGTTGCGATATATTGGTTAGTTATTTAATTTTTTAGATTTCCTCATCTAGCCATCACTCTGCTCCATTTTGCTAAGCCGGTCAGTATCCATATACAGTCGACCAGCTAAATGCTTGAGCAGCATTTTATGCTGCTTACAAAGCTCCATAATTCTATTACCAATCATTTAACGGCTATCTTTCTATTGTCTGGATAAGCCGGAGCATACTGACCCCCTAATACGGTAAAAAATTAAACAGTTATTCTGCTTTTTGGTCGTGACATTCCGGCGGATACTGACCCCCTGCTTTATAACAAAGAGGCTCTTTATTCCGGAGCATGCTGCCCCCCAGGGTTGCATTCCGGAGCATATTGACCCCCTTTGATTATAATCTCAAAATGGTTTTGGTTCTTAAGTGTGATTAAATCTTCCACACTAAAAGAGCATCGATGGCAGGAAAACCAAAACCCATGAGTCAGATAAAACAATTACTACAATTACATCAGCAGGGTAAAGGCAAAAAATTTATTGCCCGAAGCCTAGGTATAAGCAAGAATACGGTGAAGAGTTACCTTGCCAAAACAGAAGCATTGCAGCTAAGCATTCCTGCTCTTTTAGCCCTGGAAGATCCTGTTTTGGAAGCAAAGTTTCATGCAGGCAATCCTGCCTATAAGGAAGAACGTTTTGAGGACCTGAAAAGCAGGCTTGAATATTTTGCAAGGGAACTCAGCAGAAAGGGAGTGAATAAATTATTGCTCTGGCAAGAGTATAAGCAGCGTTATCCTCAGGGCTATAGCTATACTCAATTTTGCTTTCACCTTAGTCAACAGCTAATTGCCCGCAAGCCTTCTATGGTGCTACAGCATAGAGCTGGGGAAAAACTCTTTATTGATTTTACCGGTAAGAAGTTATCTTATGTAAATCCGCAGACCGGTGAAGAGATCTTTTGCCAGGTATTTGTCGCCTGCCTTCCATATTCAGACTATAGCTTTGCCATGGCTGTAAAAACCCAGAATACAGAAGATTTTCTTCATGCACTTAGCAGTTGTCTACAGGAGTTAGGAGGTGTGCCGCAGGCTTTGGTACCAGATAATCTGAAGGCTGCTGTTACCAAAGCTAACTCTTTTGAGCCAGTTATTAGCAGGGCAATGGAAGACTTTGCTAATCACTACAACACTACTGTATACCCTGCCAGGGTCAGAAAACCTAAAGATAAAGCCCTTGTAGAAAACCAGGTAAAGCTGATTTACGCCAGAGTATTTGCCCGCCTTCGCAACCAGCAGTTCTTTGATATTTCAACTCTGAACCAGGCTATCAAAGAAAAGGTCAGAGACCATAATCAGACCCGTATGCAGCAGAGGCCTTATTGCAGAGAAGAGCGCTTTGTTGCCGATGAAAAACACCTGCTGGGTCCTTTACCTGCACAGCCTTTTGAGCTGAAGTACTATAGGGTACTGAAAGTGGCTGTCAACAATCATATCTATCTCAATGAGGATAAGCAGTATTTTAGCGTTCCTTACATCTATATCGGCACTGAAGTAAAGGTGGTATATACCCGCTCAATGGTCTATATATATGGAAAAGGTGAGCAGATAGCTGTGCATGAGCGGAAGCCGCGGCGGATCCCTTATAGTACAGTTGAGGAGCATTTATGCTCTCATCACCAGCATTACCTGAAGCGAAGCCCGGCTTACTATATAAACATGGCAAAAGGAAAATCAGAGGATTTGCACCGGCTTGTGGAGTTGTTTTTTGAGCAAAACAGGTATCCTGAGCAACTCTACCGTAGCTGTGATGGCCTATTTAGTCTGCACAAAAAAACCGATCCGGCTATTTTTGACAAGGCCTGCCGCATAGCTATTGAGCACCGAATTTACTCTTATAAGTTCGTCCAGAAAATACTGGAAAACAAAATGACAGAACTTGAAGATGAGCCCAGGCAGCCCGCCCTTCCTGTACATCAGAATATTAGAGGAAAAGACTATTATATACAATCCACCCTTAAATTTTAACAAATGAATCAAATTGAAACCCAATTAAACAAGCTAAGGCTAAATGGTATGAGCCGCAGCTGGCAGGCCCTATTGGAAACAAGAAGAAGTCATGAGCTTTCCTTAGCAGAAGGCTTAGAGCTGCTTTTGCAGGCCGAGGAGCAAGAAAGGACAGATAAGCGCTTTGAGCGCCTCCAGAAGAGTGCCCGATTCCGTTACCAAGCCTCCATAGAAGAACTTAAACTGGATCCCTCCAGAGGGTTGGATAAAAGCCTGATAACCCAATTGGCTATCGGGGATTACCTCTCAAAGGGCGAGTCTGTGCTCATTAGTGGTGCCACTGGCTGCGGAAAAAGCTTCCTTGCTTCGGCTTTAGGTCACCATGCCTGTGCCCAGGGTTATAAAGTAGCATATTTTAATGTACAGAAGTTGTTGCTGAAGATTAAAATGTCTCGTCTGGATGGCACTGTCTATAAATTCTTTGAAAAGATATCAAAGATGGACCTGCTCATTCTCGATGATTTTGGCTTAACACACCTGGAGCAACAGCAGCGAATGGACCTGATGGAAATGATCGAAGACAGGCACGGTCGCACATCCACTATTATTGCAAGCCAGCTTCCTGTAGCGAGTTGGTATGATGTGATAGGTGATGAAACTATTGCAGATGCTATTCTAGACAGGCTTGTGCATGCTTCCTTTAGAATAGAATTGAAAGGTGAGAGTTTAAGAAAAAAACGGTAATATTGTCAGTTCATCGTGTTCCCTGAACCATGGCCCATTTGGGGGGTCAACATCACCAGAACAGGGGGTCAGCATCGCCGGAATATCCACAAGAGTAGGAAATTTGTAATATTGATATGTTTTATGGTTTATTAAGTATGAATAAAGAATTTAATTATAGAGAAAACGTTGAGGAGCTAATGGATAATGCGACAACCTTTCAAGCCGAACTAATAAATGCGAGGTCAGGAACTAACGAAGAATATCGATCAAAAGAACCTGAAAAGCATAATACATTTAGAATTACATTAGATGGTTTGATCGTCAGAGCTATCCAACAATTACGCAACAAAATAGATGAACCTAATGAAAAGAAATCTTATCAAATCAGTTTAGCAATTTCGTTTGTACGAACACATTTTATTATCAATGATATGATACTTGAAGGAGATTTAATTGAGGCTTTTACTTTAATAAGAAAAAACTTTGAATCTGCTGCGAGGTTAAATGAAATAGATAAAACTCCACTTGCAAAATTATTAAAAAAGACTCCAAATGTTATTAATATCTTTGGTGAAGGAGGAAGAAAACTTTATCCATCATTATCTGAAATTGCTCATTTTGGAACGCCTAGAGTCGGAGAGCTACTAACTGTTAATCATCATGATGATGGGCGAGTTGGGCCAAGTTTATATCCAGCCTATAATATCGATGCTTTGGCATGTTACGACAGGCATGCATATGTTTCAATGTATTTTGTGTTTTGGCTGACACAATTCCTAAAGGATATTTATCAAGACAAATACGATTCCACTAAAGATGATACCACATTTCTTATCTTAGTTAGGCATGCACAAAATTGTGGAATTATTAATACTGAGAAAAAGTAAGCACAAAAAGGAGATAAATACAGTGAACGTTCGCAGAGGCCAAAGGCGGCCAGTGAGCCTCGCAGACTGTGCAGTAGATTTGAAGTCAGTGTATCAGCTGCGTTGGTATTTTGGCTATACAGATTTTTAAGAGAGATCTTAATATTAAACTGCAGGCACCCCATCACCCCTCAAACACCGCCACCGCCCGCACTGGCGAACCGGTTCCACCTCTGATTTTGAGGGGTAGGCCGATGAAGCGGAATCTTCCTCTGCCGATGAGCTGGTGGAGGTTGATGAGGTTTTCGTAATGCGTGAAGCCTAGCTCCCCGCAGATATGGTGGACTTCTCTGTTGGAGATTTTGGGAACGCCAGGTGACATTGTTTCTACGCCAAAGGCGGCAATGCCTTTTTCGCCTAGCCAGCGCGCACTGTCGGCGGATATGCCGGGGCCATGGGCCCAATCGCTGCTGTTAAAATGCTTTCTGTAATGGTCTGTATAAAGGAGGACGGTATCGCCTTTTTTTATGCTCAGGTTTTCCTTTGCACAGGCGGCTTCCAGCTCAGCCGGGGTGATTAACGCTTTAAGGTTTTTATGCGAAAAATCCAGGCAAATCCCTTCAGTATAAAACATGGCCAATGGCATTTTATCAATGGATTGCCCTTCATATTGGATCGCCATATGATTGATTGCATCGACATGGGTGCCGGTATGCTCGCCGAGCTCCAGTTTATGAACAGCAGGTGTTTTCTTTGGCGGATTTTCAATGCCATTCCATTCCTCATGCGAATTAACAATGGTCATTTTTACCTGGAGCAGGTCTTTGTACACAGGCATGCCTTCGTAAATCTCCTGGCTTAAGTCTATTTGTCATGCGCTAAAAGTAAGTAATACCTACACAGTTCTAAAAAATTGCATGTTTGTATTCAATACATATGTGACTGTTACTTGCCTATCAATATTAAATCTCATCAAGATTTTGCTGCAGCGGAGCAGAGAATGCCAGGGATAAAATCACTGGAACTGGGTATTTCAATTTTAGGGACAAACTATTAGATTTGATCAAAAGCAAGGTAGAATATTTATATACATTGAGATCATATTGAGGTGGTTTTTTGATGGCATCTAATAAAGTCTC
>JBGSXH010000048.1:0-6842 GCA_041751515.1 Cyclobacteriaceae bacterium
CAATGAGCGGCGTATAATAGTAACCATGAATAAAGATTAATGAAATGGCTGAATTAAAGACAAAGCAAAATGATGCAAGCGTTGAGGCTTTTATCAACACTGTTGCAGACACGGAACAAAAACGGCAAGACAGCTTCGATATCCTTCAATTAATGCAGGAATGTTCTGGCTATGAGCCAAAAATGTGGGGCGGTTCAATCATCGGTTTTGGGCAATATCATTATAAGTCAGAACGAAGCAGGCAGGAAGGAGACTGGCTACTGGTGGGGTTTTCACCTCGAAAAGCAGCAATTTCTTTATACGTTTATTCAGGATGTTCAGGACAACAAGCATTGCTCAATGAACTGGGAAAATTTAAAATGGGCAAAGGCTGCATCTATATTAAGAAGCTGTCAGATATTAATCAGGAAGCACTTAAAAAACTGATAATTTCAACTATCGAATTTCTTCAGGCAAAGCACGGAAAGTGATGCTCAAAGAGTATTGATGAGCGTTGTAATTTTCTCTTGATTGAGAGTTCACATATAGTGGTCATTAGGGGGTTCCACCACATGCCATAATTGATAATACATGAATAAATCTACTGCTAATTTGAAAATCATACCAGGCCTTCTCTTCCTGTTGACAGTTATCCCCTGCCTGTCATTCTCACAAAGCTTCAATCGGGGAACGATTGAGCAAAAGACATACTGCGATACAATTCCTTTTACGCTGGTAAAAAATAAAATGATTGTTGACGTCTCCATTCGGGGAGAGCTTAGAAAGTTTCTATTCGACACGGGTGCTCCTATGGTTATTTCTCCGATGCTGCACAAGGAAATGGCGAACGAAGTGGTCAGCAGCGGACAACTGAAAGACATCACAGGAAAATCAAAGACTTCTGAGATGGTGCTGCTTCCAGAGTTTTCGCTCGGGAAACTTACTTTTCAGCAAAGCGCGGCCGTTGTGCAGGTGCTTGACCATGGCATGATGGCCTGTTTCGAAATTGATGGCGTCGTGGGAAGCAATGTACTGCGCAACTCCGTCGTGCATATTGATGTCGCCAATAAACACCTGATCATCACCAACCAGGCCGACCATCTTGGCTTAGAAAGTGCTTACAAAATCAGGATGAAATTAGATGGACAGAGCCGACCATTTATTAATTTAATGGTGGGAAAGACTAAAATAAAGGCTTTGTTTGATAGCGGCTCTGATAAGTTTGTGGCTTTGTCTGGTAAAACTTATAAAAAGCTCAGCAAAAAAGAGCAGGTGCAAACCATTCATGAGGGAATTGGCTCGAGTTCCTCCGGTATTTATGGAGCGGCGGCTTTCGACAAACATTACAAGTTGCAAATCGACAATTTGGACCTGGGTGCGGCCACTATCGCAAACGGCATCGCCATTGCATCTGAGGATAAAAAGAAGAATGCTGCAGGGCTGGCCTTAGCTCATTACGGTAACATAACACTGGATTTTCCAGAAAAGCAATTTTATTTCTCTCCACCTGCTGCAAGCCAGCAATTCAATGACCAACAGCACTTTGGCTTTACATCGCAGTACGATAGAGATCATTTCCGGGTGGGAGTTGTGTATGCTAATACTCCGGCAGAACAACAAGGGCTAAAAAGTGGCCACCGCATCCTCAAAGTAAACGAATTTGATTTAAGTAGTGCTGAACCGCAGCAGGAATGCGCCTTCTTTCTTTCCGATATGCTACAATTACCTGCACTAACCCTTACTTTTGAGGATGATAATGGAGAAGTGAAGACCATTGAGTTGAAGAATGATGAGGGAAGGCTATAAATTCTATTAGTTGTTATACAATAACCAGCTGACCCCGGCATTCAAAGAGAGCGCTCTATGTCTCATGTCTGATTCAAGTAATTCATAATCCCAATAAGAGGTGATGCTATGCATCAGCATTAAGGATACATCGACAGACAATCGATTTGTAATTTTATAACCACCTCCAATTTCGATAAAACCAGCCAGGTCAAATGATGAGGTGTATTCACTGGTTTCAAGAAAAACGTTATTGAAGCCTTCTGTAAACTCTGAGTCAATAGTCAAATACACGTTTGCGTCAAGGAGTATTGAAGGCATAACACCAATTTTTCCAAAGGTATAGAATCTTGCTCCGCTCCTGTAAAGTCCTGCTTTCAGTCGCATCGATAAATAGTCAAAATTTCGCTCCTCGAAGAGCAACAAGTCGACAGCTGGCTCTTCTGTAGCATAGGAATGTCCAAATTGATTATGTATAAGATCCAGCCCAAAAGAAAATTGCCCTTGCGTAATATATTCATATTTAATTCCGACAATACTTCCCCACTTGCCACTAATCTCATCAGCAGAAACATTATCTATTGCAGCGCTGCTGAAATTGGCGCCGGCGACAATACCTACATGATGCTGTTGGGCAGACGCATATTGAAAACTAAAGATTAGCAAGAATGGAATAATTATTTTCATATTTAATCCTGTCAAATTGTATTAAAATTAAATATAAGCATACTTTGCCGTTTTAGCTGAGGTATACAGTGAAACTTCTCTGCGAAATTCAAAGTCCAAGTGAAGGATTTATACAAACTCAAAGAGTAGAAAGCACAAGGTCCTGTGCGTAATTGCAGGGCCTTGCCGTGGATAATATATGAGTATAAAATTTCAAATATTTTAACTCCAGAAGTTGGATGAAATACTCGCAAGTACCTAGAAAATAGCTGGAACTTAACCTATCCGCACAAACACACAATTCAGCCTACTTTGGAAAGCAAAAGCATTATCATCAACTGAATTACTGCTTAATTCCATATTAGTTTCCCAATAATTATAGTATACTTATCCATTGTTTAAAAATTGATAAGCGATAATGATCATATTTGAAGAAAATGTTCAAAAGTACAGGGCTGCGTCCCTGCATTGGTCCAAAGTACTAAAAAAGCTTTCTCTGCTGCGGATTATTTTTTTTGTGGTATCTCTGGCACTGATCATTTACTTAGTCCAAGCGGAATTATTCGTAGCTTCAGTCAGTGTTGGACTCTTAAGCCTTGGCGCATTTCTATTCTTGGTAAAGCGATACAATCAAACTGCTTATAAACAACAGCACTCAGATATTTTGCAAAAAATTAATGAAAATGAATTGTCGTTACTGAGGCTGCAATTATCTGGTAGCGCTAACGGTCAAAGTTATACTTCATCATCACACCCCTATGCTGCAGACCTCGATTTGTTCGGGCAGCATTCCCTGTTCCAATTGATGAACCGGACAACTACAGCGGCCGGTGCAAAAACATTGGCTAAGTGGCTTTTAGAACCTGTTTCCAAAAACATTATACGGGAAAGACAATCGGCGATCGCTGCACTTAACCCTCAATTAGCCTGGCGACAGGAGCTTCATGCCTTAGGCTTACATGCCGTCAACCCTAAAAGTGACCCACAAAAGTTGTTGGACTGGATCGATAAACCAGTACAATTGGGCAATCGTCATACTGTATATTTCTGGCTTAGCGTATGCTTAGCCACATCATCTACTTTGGCTGCAATATGGTATACTCTTCACCTCACTTCGTTACCCAATGGCATGCAATTATTGCCCTTCGCAGTGATCGTTTTGTTCAATGTAGGGCTTTTATATAAAATGAAGTCCATTGCAGGTGCGCTTGTGGATGACTTACATGAAAATTCAAAAATCTTAGGAGGATACTTTGCCATGATAAAGCATATCGATGCTGAAACATTCCAGTCCGACAAATTGAAAATACTACAAGCGGCCTTCACGAAAGACAAGTACAACGCTGCAGCTGAAATTGAGCGATTAAAGCAAATATTAGACGTCTTCCAGCTTCGGGGGGAGAAAAATGGTGCCATGGGGAATCAGTTTTATCCCATATTCAATAGCATTTGGCTTATTGATGTTTTTTGTATAGTACAAGCTGAAAGATGGAAACTGAAGAACAAGCAATATTTCAAAAAGTGGGTGCAGGTTTTGAGCGAATTTGAAGTATTAAGTAGCTTGGCAGGCTTTGCTTACGCTAATCCCTCTTTTGCATTTCCTGAAATAGTGGATGAACCCTATGTAATCGATTTTGATAGGTTAGGGCACCCTTTAATTACAGCAGAAAGCAGGGTTTGCAATGATTTCAAGTTGGAAGGAGCTGGCAAAATGGCCATCATTACAGGTTCAAATATGGCTGGTAAAAGCACTTTCTTAAGAGCTGTAGGCATGAACCTCGTTTTGGCGCTGATGGGTGCACCGTGTTGTGCAAAGGCTGCAAAAGTTTCACAAATGGTCATCTTCTCAAGCATGCGGACACAGGACAATCTAGAAAACGGAGTTTCGTCTTTTTATGCAGAATTAAAGAGGATTGAGGAACTGCTGGCATTGTTATCCGGTGGAGCAACCGTCTTTTTTCTTCTAGATGAGGTTTTTAAAGGAACCAATTCCGAGGATAAACACCGAGGTGAAATTTCTCTCATCACTCAGTTAAAAGCGCTCAATACGTTTGGTGTCATCGCCACGCACGATTTGCATACAGCTGCTCTGGCTGAAAAGCAAAATCTGGTTCAAAACTATAGTTTCAACAGCGAAATAACTGATGATGATATTGTATTTAACTACCAGCTTACTCCCAGCATATGTAAAGATTTCAATGCCAGTGAACTTATGAAAAGGTCTGGCATCAAAATACTTCCTGATCTTTAAAGTAATTATGTTACTGATGTTTGGACGGCTTTTGAAGGAATGGTTGCCATAAAAATTGAGGAAGATAATATATCACAAAACGCACTTGGCGAACAAGAATATATCATTACAGTAAGCATTACTAACGTAATACTATCAAACAAAAAAGGAGAAGAAATTGCTGTTGAAAGTCTGGAGTTTAAAGAGGTGTATGTCGGTTGGATGCCAGGATAATTTGCCTTTTTATCAGGCTTTCCGATGTAGCGACTTCTTCGCAATAGTAGGTCAGATTTAGCCATTAGCTGTATTCGTAAAATGTCGCATTTGTACAATACTTTTACCCTGCAGCATAGTAGCTTTACTAAAAAATTACGCATATGGAACAGCAGACATGTACACTTTTCTAAGCTATTCTACTTGCGCTTGATGCTTAGAAGCAAAGCAATGATGATGTTGCTGGTCAAGAGCAGGAATACAGCGATAATATATAGTTGAAACCAGTTCAATTATGACGACCTGAATCACGCTACGATGAAGATAGTTTAATTCCCCTCTTCACGTTCCTCCAATTCGAAAGCTTTGTGGTGTCCATCGATTTTAATGGTTGGAATGAAACAATGTAAATCTGCTAGGTCAAATTCAGACTATTGCTACTACTTTCTAGTTGATAGAAGTATTTTCAGATTGCTGTTAAGGGGTAGCGATTATTTGATAAGCCTTTCCTTTTTCTCTCATTACCTTAAAATACTGATTTTAGCAATATGGCTTGGGTGCTCCTTCGTGTTTGAAACAAATGCGCAGTGTCAGGTCAATGGTAAAATTCTGGATATTTCAGGTGAACCCGTCCCATTAGTCAATGTGTTGCTATTATCTCCAGCAGATTCCATGGTAATTAAGGGTGCTGTTTCCGATGATGCTGGTAATTTTCGGTTCGAACAGGTGGAAGAAAACAATTATTTACTAAGTGCTTCTTTTGTCGGGTATGTAAAATATATTGATCGCTGTGAAATCATCTGCAATTCTGCCATCACATTAAACCCAATTACCCTGCTGGAGTCGGAAGAAGAGCTGGAAGAAGTCCAGGTCACTGCCGCGCTGCCTCTTTATGAACAGAAGATAGATCGCATGGTAATCAATGTGCAGTCCAGTATCACTTCGGCTGGAAACTCAGTACTGGAAGTTTTACAGAAGTCACCCGGGGTCATGGTCAACAGGCAAAGCAATGCCATCCTGCTCAACGGAAAAAGCGGCGTCACCATCATGATCAATAATAGGATCCAGCGCCTTCCGATGGAAGCAGTTTTTCAGATGATGGACGGGATGAGCGCCGCCAACATTGAAAAGATCGAGTTGATCACCAATCCGCCTGCTAAGTACGATGCAGAAGGCGTGGGTGGCATCATTCACCTCATCATAACTCAAAGTGAAGATGCGGGTACCAACGGTAATTTCGGCTTAACCGCAGGCATGAATGCCAGGGAAACGCTGGGTGCCAATTTCAATCTTAATCATAGACGAAATAAATTCTCCTACTTTGCCGATTATTCGATCTTATATGATCATAACGTTCAGGTATTTGAAAACAATTTTACAGTCAACAATCCTGACTTTGTATCGGACTTCTATTCCATCATGGACAGGCCCTTTAAGATGACAGTACAAAGCTTTCGCACTGGATTTGAATACGACATTAGTCCCAAGACCAGCGTTGGCAGCCTGGCTTCTGTATTCCAAAGGCGCTGGGATATGGAAGCTACTTCTGAGTTCAATAACCTTATTACAGCTGACTCTTCTAGTAATGGCACTATCAAAATAGATGAATTGAATGTCTGGAATCATTTTACATCCAATATCCATCTAATCCATGATCTCACTGATAAAAGTAGTCTAAGAATGGACCTGGACTATAATCTGTCCCGAAATAATAATCCTTCGTCCTACGCCCTCAATCACTTCTATCCGGAATTGCAGCGCTCCACATTTGAAATGATCGATATGATCAAGGTCACGCCTATCACTATGAAAGTGGCTGGACTGGATTATAGCTATCAGCCTTCTGAGGATTTTAAATTTGAAGCCGGTGTAAAAGGTACTTTTTCAGATTTTGAAAATGATGTGGAGGTGATTTTTACGCAGAATGATATTCCGCTCAGAGATGAGGAGTTATCCATCCTGGCATTTT
>JBGSXH010000049.1:0-4455 GCA_041751515.1 Cyclobacteriaceae bacterium
ATAGTTTCCCCCATTACTATAAGCGTAAGCAATCGTATTCTCATCAGTGCTCACTATGTTACCATCCCCCATATCCCATCGATACTGAAAAGCTGATACTCCATAAGCTGGATGATGTGCAGTGAATACTACCTCTTCATCTACAGGAACATAATCATTATCCATAGATAGTCTTATGGACCGATGCAAATCCTCATCTCGATACTTTTGCTTATAAACTTGTCGGATATCAAAGTTGTCATCCTTAACAAACTTAGGTCTGAATCGATCGTCATAGTAAGTGCTGGATGTTCTTAGAAAATTATCTGTTGCAGCACTGTTCTGACCATACTTGTTATACACAAATGTTTGCATTTCTGATAACTCAGGGCATAATCTCAGTTCGTCCAGCATCCCATTACTTACCTGAATTTGCACATGATCATTTACATTGACCTGCAAATGAACAAGTTCCCATTGATCGATGGATTTTAGGACTTTAGTCTTTAGGACTGTTGCACCAGTAACTGATACTTCGGTAGCATTTTCCTTCCAATAAGACAAGTGATACTTGCCGCTGGAAATGCCATTTTTGCTAATGTTGGTAGCGCTTTCTGCATTAAGTGCAAAAGTACCAGGCAAAACATTACTGCTATCCACCATGGCGGTATCGTATTGCCAGGAGTGTAAATCGCCAGGTTCAAAACCAGTATAAGCAATATCTGTACTTTTGGAAAGACTGGCCGTAGCTACCACCCGACCATATTGATCGTATAGATTGGATGCAAAATCTCCGAATTGATCTTGTTGCTCCACTGTTCTGCCCCCATCATCAATTTTAGAAAATGTACCGCTAAGTTTCCATTCGTCAGCATCCGGATTTTCGCCTGTTTGCCATGCGCTAAAGTCAGCTTTATTACTCCCCCTATTCTGGAACTGATATGTTTGATAAGGTCTGAACTTACCTGTTGACTCTTCCTTGAATGTAGTCGCTTGACTGGATAGGACTTTTGTATTGGCCTCATTTAAGGAATTATGGACGATGGTCTGAACAGGTAAGAATGGTGTATTGAGAGCATTTTCAGGATCATATATATCGTTAAAATATCTGTAGTTTGTAATCAAAACAGAAGGTTTTCCATTTGCTGCAGACTCCTGGACATACTCTCTGGTTACTCTTCCGTTTTGGTCGTAGTCGAAAATCTGATGATGTTTTAACTCTGCGCTATATGAATTGGAAATATAAGTTCTATTGTATCGCTTGATTCCTATTCGTGTATCACTACTGTTTTCGATGTGATCAGTGTATTTCCTAAAGCCCGACTCAGTATATGACAGTACTTCATCTGAGTCATTTAGAAATTCCGTTTTATAAGATTTTCCAATTATCCTGGGATCATCTGCAGTATATGCAAAGCTCACAGGACTTAAGATTTTCTCATTTTCGTTTCCGTTATAAAAATAATGAATGATACTTCCATTTTCACTATCAGTATTGTTCTTAAAGCCCTTTTGAACACGTACTTTATTAAAATAGGGCACTGAAGTGGAGGGATCTTGTAGTGCATTTCCGAGATGATAGGAATAACTGTCTCCATAGAGATTATTGCCATCATACCAGGATATAGATTTGACTACAGGGGCCGGTATTTTACTAAAAAAAGTGTCATAGGGCTTTCTGGAAATAATTAACTTATCTGAAAGTACTCTTATGAAAGTATTTACACCACTATAAGCTGTGTATCTTTCAAAAGGTGCCGTCTGTATTAGCTTATTTGATAAACTTTCTATGTTTTTATACCAATCATTATAATTATCATCGCTATAAAATATGCTGGCAGGAAATTGAATACGCATTCGCTTGTCACCCTTTCCCGCTAATTGCCATATACCTCTTAAATTCTTTCTAAATACATGATCATTTACACTCAATAGCTCAAAACTTGTATGAACCTGCAAATTATTCTGAAAATTTGCTTCTCGAAATACCTTATCTTTCAATAGCGTTTGCTTATGCCATATTGATTCATTGGGCGAAAATATATTGTTAGTCACAAATCTTTCTATAAAGGAATTTTGCGAATCAGTAGCATCAATATCAACACTTAGCAAGTTTCGTTCTCCACTAGCGTATATTGCATCAAGTGGTGGTATATATGACTTAGCCAAAACCCAATTATTAGCTGAAGATCTAGCATAGTTTCGCATCTCCCAGCTAAATGCTTTATGGTCATCTCCTATGTGGTAAGATATGCTAAATATGGAAGAGGTCGCCGTGTTAATTCTATATGATTCCTCTTCTTCCGAAACCTTTGTTCTAATTGCCCTTTTTATATTTAATCCGTTATCCCAATGATACACCAATATGTTTTGTTTGGTCTTTAGAATAGCAAAACTATTTGAACAAGTCCAATTAAAAGCAGGGTGCTCATCGTCGGCAGCGATGGACGAAGCAGGCGTTTTGACATCCCAAGAATAGTCCTCGTCCAGGGCATAAAAAAATATTTTATTGCTGTCCTTATTATAATACTGGTGAGCTACGAAGTAGTTATCAGATGCAGCGAAATAGTTTGATTGAGAAGGAGCCTCTAATTGCAGATTTCTACTAATCCAGTTATTTTCAATCAGATGCCACATCCTCACTGTACTGCTTTTGGAATCACCTATACCTAAAAATCTTTTACTACTTAGTAAAGTTAAGTCCCCAGCATTGTCCAAAAAATTATTGAACATCGCTCTCCAATTAGATAATTTATTTTTGTCCAGACTTCTAGCAATCAGCTGATACCTGTTACCATCATCAAAAAGTAATGCAAAGTAATCGTCATGTGTGCCAATTTGCATATCTAATGTGTATCGGAAGTCATTACGGTATGTTTTGGTGACATGCATTGCAATATTAAATGTTCCAACTTCTGTTTCATGCCAGCTACCATCCCAATGAAATACCTTAATGAGACTCTCAGCTGGAGCATCTAGTCTATAGTCTTCACTTTCAGAAGTTTCATCGTATGCTCGCCAAATCACAATAACATAATTATTATGATGATAGTAGAATGTTTTACCAGTGTATTGACTATTTCCTAGCGGACGTCGGTCCGTCTCAATCTCGAACGGCAAGAGACTGGCCGCATCATAATCATATTCATAAAAAGCGCCGAAACTATTAGTGACTTTCTTCAGCAAGCCATTGTAATCACCTGAGTTAAAATATTCAAATTGCGTTGGTGGTATTGAATTGCCACTAGGATAAAGTTTCCTTATACCTGTAAGTACTCTTTTCGCTTTGTCGCCCGTCCCAATAATGCCTTTAGAATTTCTTCTATTTGAATTATCATCATTCATGTAATTATACATTAGATCAACCTCATACAGCAATTCGTTTTCATAATTGTAAGCTATGATTCTATCTAGGTATTTGGTTTCAAATTTCTCCTGGAAGGCATCTGGTTCGGCCTTTTCATCATGAGGATCCATGTATTCCTTCACTGCGCTGCTATGCAATTTGTCTCTGTATAAAAGCCGTACAGATTGTCCAGAAGAATTTTTAATCTCCCTTAAATACGAGGCTTTAGTATGAGTTTTCTCTGTGGTCAGCGTATTGAGATCTCTGGCCACAAATTCTTCTTCATTGTCATAGCTAAAAGTCAATTTATGCCCCCACATGTTTTCCACTTCGGCCAGGTTCCACGCGAAACCAACTTGCTCCTGCCCTGAAGGACTAATGGAGCTACCTATCCAATTTCCCCAGGCTACGCTCCACTGAACCGTTCCCCTACCCAATCTTTTGTCACCATAGATATACTTACTTCCATCTTCCTTTATAATTTCCCATCGTTCATGCTGGGAAATAAATTTTATCTTCCAGAAGGCATCGCCTTCTGCTTCGTAGGTTTTTTCATTCCCACTGGCATCTGTACACAGTAGAGGATATGTTTGTCCATTCTCTACGACATAGTATTTGTTATCAAAAGTGGTTGCCGTTCCATTATTATCCACTACAATTTTAGGCACGTCCAATGTCCAGCCGAGGCCAGCTACTCCTGTAGGTGCTTCGAGATTTCTGGTACGAACCTGGTCGCTTATTCCCGCAGAGTTATACATTAAACCAACACTGATGTCCACGCCATCGGGAGAAGCTATATGGACCAAATTGATAGGAAAGGCTACCTGACCTGTAAATAGATTGACTGAGTTCTCCAATGCCCCGATAGCCTCCGGCTTCAGCGAAAAACTCTGGTTCCCACTGCCATCCTCACCCTGGGCCTGAACTTTGGAGGCTGTTGAAAAAAGCATTATAGAGAAAATGGCAAGAAAAACCTTTGAGCTCCAACTATTTATAAGCATTGTATTGGCTTTATTTATTATATTTACTATAGGGTTACTTACTTAAATCGCAGGAACATTCAGCGATCTTTTTGTTAGGCCACTTATATGCACGCAACGTTCGATAAGCTTGTCTAAAATAGTTTCTCT
>JBGSXH010000050.1:0-2112 GCA_041751515.1 Cyclobacteriaceae bacterium
ACGCTGTAATGTCCGTATAAAGCGTCTTTTCTGTGTGTGTTTGTGTTCATTTGATATAAAAGAGCTGAGTGTCTGCTATTTCTAATTATTATATAGAGCAAACTTACTATCCGATTGGCACTAGCCTAGACACAGTAGCCAAAGATACTTACATGCCTTATGTTCTGCGATAAACTTAGTCGATAAGCAACTTATTCTCTGAACGTTGTGAATGTATACAATCCTATTAGATCTTTGAAATTTTGTAGCTCCTTACAATTATATCAGAATAAGAAGCTTCCATAGTGCCGATATTTATGAGAGGATATAATGTACATACATAGAGGAAAAAAAACTTCACTTGGGATCACAAAAGATAAATGGCATAATTTTGCTCACAAATCATTGATAAAGAGCACTTTTGGGAACAAACCTAATATTGAGAATTTTACACACTGCACAAATGCTTTATGGCTGCTGCGTAAATTTTGAATAGACTGGTAATATAAATCTGATGAATTACATTCAAACTGAAAAGGTAACCTCTGATATTGAAAAATATGATTTAATCTCGTGCTAAAAAGATATGAAATGTACCATTGTTTAAAAAAAAGTACACTAAAGTCTATAATCTTACATCTGTTAAGTATTAATATTAAAATTGGCTTAAAAATTCAGTAAGTGTATGAACGTGGGGCCAGAGTACAGAAGGAGTGTCAGCTCAATAATAACTTAAACATATCAAAGCCGAATTCCAATCATTAACAACTTACATGTGAATCATAGTATTGCTACTTAAAGTTATTGTTGAAGACTAATACCTAAAGATAATGCTTTTTAAATCATACCATTACGCAATGGTATCTGTCTGCCTTTACTAAAATGGAATTAGGTTAGTGAATACACCTATAAACATGCATCTATAGTTTACATAATGCAATCGATCAATTTCATCGTTCATGCTTCATATCCTTATACTATCATAATTTAGGCTGTATTTTATACATCAGCCATAAGCTCTGGTAGTAAGATCTCAATACTTAATTTTTTAAGAACTTTAAAGTATTGTATAAGGTAACTGCAGACCTTTTAATTCCTTTAGAAATTGATTTGTTGTTCATGGTAATTTCGTACCCGTCGTCAAAGTATTGCTTGAATAAAATGTCAAGCTTCTGATCTGTATTCATGCCTTCTTTAGCCACTTTAGAAGCAATACGTTCTTTCTTCTTTTTTCTTTTAACATTAACCTGGACAAAAAATCGCTTTATGAACTCATAATAAATTTTGTAAATATCTCTAATTATTACTGGCTTCATATCGTAAGGACGACCTTCACTGTAATCAATTTTTACTTGAGGAAGCAGCGCTTTGTTTAGTTTTCGTAATCTATCTTTGTAAAAATTACTATAAGCTGAACTTGATAAGTCATATGCAATTGCTTCTCTATCCAGCAAAATGTTGACCGGGTAAGAATAGAAGCTTAAGTCTGCCGTATGAGCTGCAACCCAGCGCAATCCGTGCAGATGGAAGAACCACGAGGCCCATTGCTTTTTTGTATGAAATTGATAATAATTTTTTCCATAATGCAGTTCACGATTTAAATAACGAAAAATCTCTTCTTTGTCTGAAACTTCTCTATATCCATGAAATTTTTCTGAAGTAAAGTTCAATAAAGCATGGCGTATTAGTTTTTCATAAATATTCTCCTTCTTACCCAATTTCTTCCATGCGGTTTGCAAATTATTTTCAATAATGGCTCCTGCATTTAATCCTAAATATATTAATGAATTCCTTTCTAATCCATTCCTCAATCTACTATAGGCACCACCCTTGTAGTAAATTAAACTGTCTTTCATAATGGTATAAGAGTATGCATCCAAACTATCAGTTATGGTTACTTTGTGCGATAAGGAGAGGGCATCTGCTATTGCTTTAGCAATACTACTTTCTTTATTTTCCTGAGTGATGAGCTCGGGTTTCACATTGCGTTGAAGCAAAATACCGAGTACAAATCTACTGTCCATGCCTCCAGATAGCCCCAAATATGTTTTCACATTCCGAGGAACTATGTCCGTCAGCCTTTTGATCATGGCTTGATCATCAGGCTTTTTATATTGGTAGTCGCTCAACTTT
>JBGSXH010000051.1:0-7121 GCA_041751515.1 Cyclobacteriaceae bacterium
GCCAATGACAATAATAATAATGCGCTGAATGCTGCCCGCCAAAATGCGGAAGCTGCCAGGGTGGATCACCTGATAGACTTTGTGTATAGTGATTTCCAGGCTGTAGAGCCCCCCGAAGGAGGTGGAATAGTGATTATAAACCCGGAATATGGGGAAAGATTAGGAGAAGAAAATGAACTTGCGCTCGTTTATAAGGAAATCGGTGATTATTTTAAACAGCAATGTAAGGGCTACATGGGTTACATTTTTACCGGCAATATGAATCTATCAAAGAAAGTAGGGTTGAAAGCCCGGCGAAGGATAGAATTTTTAAACGGGAAGATAGAATGCAGATTGTTGGAGTACGAACTTTACGCCGGTACAAAGCGGGCCGATTAATTATCAACTTTAGCTACGGTTGGCCTAGAACTATGCTCAAGAATATCATATACTCCTTCCCAATTCAGCTATTGTTGCTGCATTTCAAGAAGAATCAGTTTCTGCTTCTGGGCTGGTTTATCTTATTTGCCATGGTTTCAGGTGCATTAGGCAAAGTTTTTGGTATTCCCTACCTCTTTCTTGATCCTGAATACATGAATAAAACTGACTTCTGGAGTTTTTTTCTATTGGGATTATCGTTAGGCGGGCTTACGATGGCTTATCACATCACCTGCTATATTATTGAAGGTCACCGGTTTAGTTTTTTAGGAAGTCTGGCAAGGCCATTTTTTAAGTTTTGTATTAACAATGCGCTACTCCCACTCATCTTTATTATCTACTACATCTATAGTTTTATCTTTTTTCAGATAGATAATGAATTTAGTACAACTGGTGAAATAATTCAGAAAATCAGCGGATTTTTTTCTGGTTTTTTACTGATGCAAACGCTGCTTTTTGCCTACTTCCGATTTACCAACACAGACATCATCCGGCTACTTGCGGCTTCAGTAGATAAAAAGCTAAAACGCAGCAACATCTCCCGGGCCAATGTCATGCGCAGATTGAATGTGGCCAGAAAAAATAAAATTCGTGTAGAAACCTATCTGGATTACAAGCTTAAGCCCAAGCTTGTGTCATCTGCCTACTACTTTGACAGGGCAGCTATTACCAGAGTATTTGACCAAAACCACCTGAATTCGGTGATCATCGCTTTGGTTTGGGTGTTACTGATATTGGCGCTGGGCTTTTTTCAGGAGAATGCCTACTTTCAAATACCAGCAGCAGCTTCTTTTATGCTGCTGATTTCGATCTTTTTCATGCTTTCCGGAGCCATGGCCTTCTGGCTACGTTCCTGGGCCATTTCTGCCGCTATCGTCCTGTTTATCCTGATTAATTTGGCTGTAAAGTGGGGAGTGATTACAGCGGATTATCAGGCTTATGGACTAGACTACTCAAAGACACCTGTAGCTTATACCATCGCCACATTGTTGCAGCAGAATAGCAGCGAACAATATGAAATTGATAAAGCTGCAACCCTGGAAATTCTTGAAAACTGGCGGGCCAAATTTCCAGACAAAAAGCCAAAAATGGTTTTCATTTGTAGCAGTGGTGGCGGACAACGCGCAGCACTATGGACCTTGAAAAGCCTGCAGGTAATTGACAGCGTTTCCAATGGCGAGGTCATGCGCCATAGTGCCTTGATAACGGGAGCCTCCGGAGGATTAATTGGCGCAAGCTACTTCAGAGAATTATACCTGCGCAAGCAGCAGGGTGAAGCCATTGACCTACAAAACGAAGTGTACAGGCAAAAAATCTCCAGCGACCATTTGAACCCTATCATCTTTAGCATGGTCGTCAATGACTTGTTTATCCGTCATCAGAAATTTCAATACGGCAATCACAGCTACTTTAAAGACAGGGGTTACGCTTTCGAAAGACAGCTTTCTTGCAGTACGGATGGCATCCTTGACAAACCCATCATAGCGTACCGGGAGCCGGAAATTCAAGCCACCATCCCTATGCTTTTCCTGGCACCAACAATTGTGAATGACGGGCGTAGATTATTCATTTCTCCCCAGAATATCAGCTATATGAACACCGCTGCCCCAACGGGCAATTTCCCTACTCAGGACCTAAAAGTAAAAGGAGTAGAATTTAGAAAATTATTTAAAAATCATGATGCAGATAGCCTTCGCTTTTTAAGTGCACTGCGCATGAATGCCACCTTTCCATATATTACCCCCAATACAGCACTGCCCAGTATGCCGCCAATGGAAATTATGGATGCAGGCCTGGCGGACAACTTTGGCATTGCCGATGCCGTCAGGTTTCTGTATGTTTTTCGAAGCTGGATTGCTGAAAATACCGATGGCGTCATATTTCTTTCCATCCGCGATTCAGATAAAATACGCCCGATTGAGCAGAATGTCAAGCATTCTTTGATACAAAAATTTGCAACCCCCCTCCGCAGTATTTATAATAACTGGGCCAATTTGCAGGATTTAAATAATGATGCCTTAATTGAGTTTGCCAATACCTGGTTTGAGAATGATATCGAAAATATTAATATTCAATATGTTCCCAGAAGTATAGAGTTGTATCCTACTGCCATCAGCAGTGTCAGAGACCAGCAAATTGACCGTGAAATAGAGCGGGCCTCTTTAAGCTGGCGACTGACGAGCCGTGAAAAGTACAATATTGAACAAAACATCTATAATGCGCAAAATCAGCGGGCACTGCAAAGACTGAAGGAAGCTTTCCAATAGAGAAGCCTCTCAGCTATGGTGAGTGTGGATTGGAAAGCACTATCCTTGCCTATGCTACAGCGCTACGCTTCAGTTTAATCTCCAACTTGCAGCGAGTAGCATATTTACCAGTCTTTTAAATTACTTTATTATTCTCAGCAGACTTCAACATTAGCACAATTAATGATGCATATTGTCAATGAATATATTTAAAAAACAACCTTGTTAAGTTTTATAAAATTTGGTTTAGACGCCTGACTTTTTATTCAAAAACAACATCATAGTCTATAATCTCTCCAGTTTGTAAGGTTATGGTCTCCGTTGTTTCCGACCTAACTCCATTCTTAACGGAGGTCGTTCTCAGCAACAAAGGAATATTGGCAGCCACTTGTATTGTATCTGATTGGGAAGATGACTGATCAAATGGGAAATCAGTTGATTTTTCACAAGTGTCAAAATAAACACTTTTACCATCCCACGTAACCTCAAAAGAAAGCGTATCATCTTCACCGAATTGGTCACTGTTGACAGCTCGTGGAACTAGCTGAGCAGCTCGGGGAACAAAGATATTATCAAGAACAGTCGTCTCGTTGATCTGCGGCTGAAAAAGAAGAAACTCTACAGAGATACCACGACAATATTCAAAACCTGTAACATCATGTGATCCCAATACTAGAGAGAAGGGATTCGTTTCATCTTCTTTTATTTTAAATTGTATTTGATAAAAACCAGATGGATCTGTAAATGTTTGTCCTACTATACCACTTGGAGATACAACGAATAGTGGAAACCCCACTAAAGGATTATCTCCTTCTCCCGTGGTCAGAAATCCTTCTACGATCCCAAAATCTTCAGTAATTTCTTCGAGTTCTTCTTTTTTACAGCTGACAATGACTGAAAGCATCGCTATCATACTTATTATAAACAGGTAATTTGGTATTTTTTTCATCGAGTAAATAAAAAGGTCAAGCCGACCGGTGAATGAGATAAAATATTAAAAATTCTTTTTAATTATGATACTTTGAATGAGCCTATTTAACTAACAACAATCGATAGTTCTTTAGAATTTGGTTTGGTTTCTTTACTTCTTACTCAAAAACAACATCATATGCTATAACCTCTCCTGTTTGCAAGGTAAGGTTACTCGTTGTTTCCGACCTAACGCCATCTTTTATGGAGGTCGTTCTCAGCAACAAAGGAATATTGGCAGCTACTTGCACTGTATCTGATTGAGAAGACTGATCAAATGGGTAATTAGCCGATCTTTCACAAGTATCAAAATAAAGACTTTTATTATCCCACAAAATCTCAAGCAATAGTGTATCATCATCACCGATTTGGTCACTGTTTACAGCTTGTGGAACTAGATGAGCAGGTTCAGGAACAAAGAAGTCGTCAAGAACGGTCGTCTCATTGATCTTAGGCTGAAAAACAAGGGACTCACCGTAGTCACTATAACAAAAGGCGAAACCTTGACCTAACTCAGTATGTGGTGCCAGTATTACATCAAATATCGGATCTACTTCATCTGCTTTTACTGCAAATTCCATCTGATAGAAACCAGTTTCATCAGTAACGGCTTCTCCTCTTACATCCCAATTATCTGAATGATATCCGTCCGAAGAAAAAACTACAATTAGTGGGAATCCTACCAAAGGGTCATCCCCGTCTCCCGTGGTCAAAAACCCCTCGACAATTGCGAAATTATCCGGGAGCTCTTCAACAGGTTCCTCTAATTCTATCACATCGTCCATTTCACAACTTACAAAAATTGGAAAAGTGGCGATTACAAGCATTATGATAAATGGATTCAATATTTTCTTCATCATCTTTACATTAAAGTAATTCCTATTTTATTTTAATAAATATAGTAATAAGTATTAATTTGTTCTACAATTATTTCCTATAATTTAATTTTTATCTAATAGGCATTTCTGAATAATATCTTCATTGGATCAGTTTAATGTGTTTTCCCTTCCCCATCATGCTGTCTTTCAGCTACTTTTACACAATATATTGGAGACTACTCAAAAATATTAGTTGTTAATAGGCAGCTATATTTGCAATCCAGCCTCCTGCAAACGATTGGTAAATGCTGAAAGAATCGTTAATTTCGCACTCTAATCATTTTTTACTTTCATGGCAGCAACAAGCAATACTCCTTATAAACCAAAAAATCATATCCGAATCGTTACAGCCGCCTCGCTCTTCGACGGGCATGATGCAGCTATCAATATCATGCGGCGCATCATACAATCGACCGGTGTGGAAGTCATCCACTTAGGCCATGACCGCTCCGTTCAGGAGATTGTAGACTGTGCTATTCAGGAAGATGTGCAAGCCATCGCGCTTACCTCCTATCAGGGCGGGCATATGGAATTTTTCAAGTACATGCACGACCTGCTAAAGGAGAAAGGTGCTGGCCATATCAAGATATTTGGTGGTGGCGGTGGCACTATTCTGCCGGAAGAGATTAAAGAACTTCAAGCCTATGGCATTACCCGTGTATATGCGCCAGATGACGGTCGCTCTATGGGTTTGCAAGGCATGATTAACGATATGGTGCAACAGTGTGACTTTCCTACAGGAAAAGACCTGAACGGGGAAGCTAAGTCGCTGCATGATAAAAGAGCCATCGCCCGATTGATCTCTGCTGCAGAAAATTTTCCGGATGAGGCCGTTAAAATATTGAAAGAAGTGCAGGAAATGTCTTCTACTTCAAAGGTGCCGGTACTAGGCATAACCGGTACCGGTGGTGCGGGTAAATCAAGTCTGGTAGATGAGCTGGTGCGCCGTTTTCTGGCAGATTTTGAAGATAAGCGGATTGCCATCATTTCGGTAGATCCTTCCAAAAGAAAGACCGGTGGTGCTTTGCTCGGCGATCGTATTCGCATGAATGCCATCCATAATGACCGCGTTTACATGCGATCTTTAGCTACGAGACAATCTAACCTCGCCCTCTCAAAATATGTGCAGCAGGCAGTAGACATCGTAAAAGCTGCCGATTACGACCTCATTATCCTCGAAACGTCCGGAATTGGGCAGTCCGATACCGAAATTATTGAACATTCTGACTTGTCCCTGTATGTGATGACGCCGGAGTACGGTGCTGCCACCCAGCTGGAAAAAATTGACATGCTGGACTTTGCCGATATCATTGCGCTCAATAAGTTTGATAAAAGAGGTGCCCTCGACGCTTTGCGCGATGTCAAAAAACAATACAAACGCAACCATCAGCTTTGGGATACCCCGGATGAAGACCTACCAGTCTTCGGCACTATAGCCTCTCAGTTTAACGACCCTGGCATGAATCAGCTTTATAAATCCATCATGGATGCCATAGTTGACAAAACCGGTGCGGAGCTAAAATCCCAGATCAGCATCAGTCAGGAGATGTCTGAGAAGATATATATCATCCCACCTAAAAGGACACGTTATTTGTCTGAAATTGCAGAAAATAACCGACAGTATGATGAGTGGGTATTTAAGCAAAAAAGCATAGCGCAGAAGCTTTATAGCCTGCATACTGCCATCGAAACTGCAAAAGAACATCAGCCGGAAGCTGTTGAAACGCTCACGGAGCAGCTTCAATCATTATACGAAACAGTAGCCCTGGACCTTGATCCGCACAATAAACTGATTCTTGATCAGTGGGAGGAAAAAAAGGCCAAGTACAGCCAGGACGAGTTTGTGTATAAAGTACGCGATAAGGAAATCCGAATCCAGACAGCCTCAAGATCACTTTCGCATACACGCATTCCTAAAGTGAGCTTGCCTAAATACGAGGCCTGGGGTGATATTCTTGCCTGGAGCTTGCGGGAAAATGTTCCCGGAGAATTCCCATATACCGCCGGTGTATTCCCTTTCAAACGACAGGGAGAAGATCCTACCCGTATGTTTGCCGGAGAAGGCGGACCGGAACGCACCAACCGTCGCTTCCACTATGTGAGTAAGGATATGCCAGCCAAACGACTAAGTACCGCTTTCGACTCGGTAACGCTTTACGGCAATGACCCGGACCACAGACCTGATATTTATGGAAAAATTGGTAACTCAGGTGTAAGCATTTGCTGCCTGGACGATGCTAAAAAGCTCTACAGTGGTTTTAACCTCTGCCACCCGATGACGTCGGTTTCAATGACCATTAATGGTCCGGCAGCCATTATTACAGGCTTTTTCATGAATGCAGCCATTGACCAGCAATGTGAGGTTTATATCAAAGAAAATGGACTAGAGAAAGAAATTGAGGAAAAACTGGATGCCATATTCAAAGAAAAAGGCATAGAAAGACCGCAATATCAAGGCAAGCTACCAGAAGGTAATGACGGACTAGGGCTTATGCTTTTAGGTGTAACCGGAGACCAGGTTTTACCGGCAGATGTTTATGCTGATATTAAAAAGCAAGCCATCGCTTCGGTACGAGGTACTGTGCAGGCTGATATTTTAAAGGAAGATCAA
>JBGSXH010000052.1:0-6562 GCA_041751515.1 Cyclobacteriaceae bacterium
AGTAGAAAGCTTCAATGAGCTTATTACATTTAAAAGTAATACACAAGGCACTTTTTCAACAAAAGCAATCAATAAAATTACCCAACGATCACTAGATTCTGTTCGTAAAAAACAACTATTTACTACCACCACTACAAAAAAGACACAAAGACATCCCACCCTTCCCAAAGTAGAAATAAAAAAAGAATCTCAAAATCGCGGGGAAAGCTTGCTTTCCAACCTGCTGGGGCTTTTCAACAAAACTCGGGATAGTTCCAATATTAACTTTATTGCTCAGGAGGGCCAGACATTTGTATCCACTGAAGTGAAAGTGGATACGGCTGTGGTAATGAGTCGAGAGCCAGATTCCTTACTTTTTGATATTCGGAAGATTCTTAACGAGATTCAAAGAGAAGAATCGCGCTACCAGAGTAAGCTCTCTGACTATGAATTGAATTTGCTGCTCAAAGACCAGCTTATCATGGAAAAGATAAGACTCATGATAGCCTCACTGGAAGAAGAACAGTTACGCGCTTCAATATACAATGCTTCGAATGCTCGCAGTATCATCAGTGAGTCTGCTCAAAAAATTTTCATCATTGGTACAGTTGGCATCGGTTGCTGTCTTTTCTTGCTATTATTGATCTTAAGAGACATTACTAAAAGCAATTTTTATCGTTTGGAGCTTTTGGAAGCCAAAGGCCGCGCCGAAAAACTGGCGCAAGCTAAAGAAGAATTTTTATCCAATATGAGCCATGAAATTCGAACTCCGCTCAACGGAATTATCGGTTTTGTGAATCAGTTAAAGAAGACACAGTTAAGTCAACAACAAAGTCAATTTCTAAAAGCGGTGGACAGTTCCTCCATCCATTTACTTTCGACAGTTAATGACATTCTGGATCTATCAAAGATCGAAGCTGGCAAAGTGAGTCTTGAGCACATCACATTTGAACCCGTTGCTGTCATCAATGACGTCACAGATTCCTTAAGCATTCAGGCTGATGAGAAAGGCATATCTTTAAGTAGCAATATACCCCAACAAGCTCATCCTGTAACTGGCGATCCATTCAGACTAAAACAAATTTTGTACAACCTGGTGAGCAACGCCATTAAATTTACACCGAAAGGAAGTGTCAAGGTCATTTATGAGGAGGAGATTTTAGACACTGGCGAAACCTTGGCGACCATAAAGGTTGCTGATACCGGCATTGGTATTTCTACAGATAAGCTGGAAGCTATTTTTGACTCTTTTAGTCAGGCAGACAATTCTACATCCCGTCAATTTGGCGGTACCGGTTTGGGCTTATCTATTACTAAGAGACTAGTTCATCTGCTGGGAGGTGAAATAAGAGTAGAAAGTACACCGGGCCAGGGAAGCACCTTTGTCGTCAGACTCAAATATAGTAACGAACAGCCTGTTTTAGAAACAGACAGTAAAGAGCAAGACCCTTTACTCTCAGAAACAAACCTTTCTGGGCTAAATCTTCTGTTGGTAGATGATGATCCTATTAATATGACGCTGTTGCAAACGATGCTGGATCAGCGTTCTGTATCTTACCGCAGCGCAAATACGGCGACTAAAGCACTCAATATCCTGAAAAGTGACTCTCAAAAATTCGATGGCATTTTGACGGACATTCAGATGCCAGGAATGAGTGGTCTGGAACTTGCTCAGAAAATAAGACTTGAGTTCGGATTTAGCATGGAAACATTACCTATTATCGCATTGACAGCCAATGCGATACAAAACAGCAAGGATTACTATATCTCTAAGGGAATAAATGATTTTATCGTGAAACCTTTCACCGAGAAAAGGCTTTTGGAAGTTTTGATTACTTTGCAAAAAAAACCTGTTGATTTGAAACAGCCCAAGAATACAATAATAACATCAGTAGCCACTTCCGGCGACGCCATGTATAGCCTGGAGGACTTAAACAGATTCAGTGGCAATGACGATGCGGCCCTACACAAAATCCTTTCAATGATAATTGGCGAATTGTCTAAAAACATGGCTACAATGGAAGAAGCTGCCAACGACAATAATTTAAAGCTTGTTCAGGATATGGCTCATAAAATGTATCCCTCCTTTGCCCACTTAAAAGCGATACAACATAGCCAAAAAGCCAAAACAATTGAAAATGATTTGACTTCAATTGAGGATTTAAGCGCTCTTAATGAAATTGAATATTTCAGGGAGATCACTATTGAATTAATTAAAAATCTGGAGATTGAACTTGCAGAACTAACTACCGCTTAGTTTTCAATTTCATACAGCTTTAATTTATTGTAAAGCGTTTTTCTGTCAATATTCAGAATCTTTGCTGCTTTACTTTTATTGTTGTTCACTTTTTCGAGCGTATAAACGATCATCTCCCGCTCATTTTGCTCAACTAAAGCTTTCAAATCAGCAGCTGGCTTTTTATGCGCATACTGTTCTTCTTCCATCCCAGCTGGCAGGCACGTAGGGTTGATATGCGTACCTTTACAAAGCAATACGGCACGTTTGATGGTATTCTTTAATTCTCTTAGATTACCGGGCCAGGAGTAGCTAAGCAGTAGCTCTCGAGTTTCATCATCATACCCTTCGACTTGCCGACCAAGTTCTTCATTGGCCATTTTCAAGAAATAAGAAGTAAAAAGCAGTACATCTTCTCCTCTGCTTCTAAGAGCAGGAACTTCGATAACAAACTCATTAAGTCTATGAAAAAGATCTTCCCTGAATTCGCCATTTTTTACCGCGGTAGATAAATTTTCATTGGTAGCAACTATAATGCGCACATCCACGGAAATATACTTGTCTCCTCCTACCCTCTTTATTTTACGCTCCTGAATAGCACGCAGTAGTTTCACCTGGACTTCATAAGAGAGATTACCAATTTCATCCAAAAAAAGCGTGCCGCCGCTGGCTAGTTCAAACTGTCCCTTTTTCTCTTGCAAAGCACTGGTAAAGGCACCCTTCACATGACCAAATAGCTCACTCGAAGCCAGGTCTTTGCTAAGTGCTCCGCAGTCGATGGCTACAAATGATGCATTGGCTCTGTCGCTGTTATTGTGAATGCTTCTGGCAACGTATTCCTTACCTGTACCACTTTCTCCCTGTATAATTACAGACATATTGGTAGGTGCTATGAGCTGAATGTATTCCTGGATTTTTAGAGCGGCCTCGCTTTCTCCACCTACATAGTGAAAGGTCGACGGTTTGCCGGACTTGCCTGCTGCGGGTTTTTTATAGTAAGAAAGGGCATTATTAATCGCAATGAGGAGCTCATCAGGATTTACAGGTTTAGTAACATACTCAAAAGCACCCTGCTTGATGGCATTGACTGCCGTGCGTATATCTGCGTATCCAGTCAACAGAATGACTGGAACATTATTCCCTGCATTTCTTAATTGCTGTAGCAGATCAATACCACTAAAATCTGGAAGTCGTAAATCAGTCAGAACTAAATCTACAGCATGCTTTTCCAGCATCTTCGCACCCAATTTAGCGCTGGATGCTTCAAATATTTCTATCCCCTTTTTTTCTAAAAAAGTCGTCAACAAGACCCTGAACGCTGGATCATCGTCAATAATTAAAATCTTACACATAAAAAAATATTATAACCTACTGCGGTAAGGTTATAAATCACTTCCGCTTAAAGACTAACGCTCTGCTATTTAAAAAGTTATCAGAGAATGATTCCAGCATAAGCAGGGCGTTGTGATAGATTTAATAATTCTAAGTTTACGATTCTATGTTACCATGATTTACAGTATTATTTCAAGAGCAAAAAAAAAGTGAAATTGCTTTTCAGCAATTTCACTTTAATAAGAAATAACAGCGGAAGTATTTCAAATTATCTTCAAAAAAGACTTATTAGTATTTATCTTTTTTGTCTTTCTTATCTTTCTTGTCCATGTCAGTTTTGGTTTCTAACAATGTACCACTGGCATCATAATGTAAACCAATCGCTTTGTCATTGCTATCTTTAACTTTAATTAAATAAGTTTTACCGTCCATAGATGCACCAGCCTGACCTGTTTGTCCTGCTTGACCTTGGGCAGTAGCTTGTTCGTTACTGTCCATTTCCCAAACATCTTCTACATTCCAGCTAGAATACTGACTTTCGTCGAATGCGTTCCTCACTTCCTCTGGAAGATCAGACTTGTCAATATCTTTTTTGTCTTTATCTTGCTTATCCTTTCTGTCCTGGTCGCGTTGCTCCTGATTCATTCTATCAGTAGTAGTGCCTTGCTGTGTACCTTGCTGCGTTTGAGCAAATACTGCTGCGCCCATAAACATTGTCAATCCGAGTGTCATAAATACCTTTTTCATAACTCTATAAAAAATTTTGATTGTTAAAAAATAATTTAATTATACTCACCTTAGTAGAAACTTCGTGCCAAAAATTGATAATTGCCTTACAATCACCTCAGTGCATCTTTAAAGGTATCAACTTTCCAAAATTGGGGAAATGATCAACAGTTGTGTGCACTCATGCCCCAACTGAAGGTACTTTCTTATTGATACAAAAAAGGCGGCTTCCTGCATGGAAACCGCCTCGGTATTTACGAATAATGAGTTAAATACTATCTTGTTTCTACTAATCTGCCATTTGCATCGTAGAGTAAGCTAACATTTTCCTCATTATTACCGTTGACATTTATTTCATAATAAACGTCCATATCTTCTCCATCACCTTCTTCCTGAAAAACATCTATAATTTCCCAATCTCCATACTCACTTTCGCTGAATGATGTGAGTACCTCATCTGGTAAATCGGATTCACTAATTTTCGTTTTCTGATCTGTGAATTTTATGAACGAAAGTATTTCAACACTTTCCGCGAAAACAGTGGAAATTGATCCTTCAGAAAAACCGAATGCTATCAATGCGCATAGAAGTAATAATTTTTTCATAGTCTTACTTATTCAAGCTTTCCTATACTTATGACAAATCAATGCCAAATACAAAAAGATGTCCATAGTTGCCATTAACCAATATAGTGCGATTCTTAATATATAATAACTGTGGCATTATGCCCCAGTATGAGAATATTATCCACAAAAAAAGAGAAGCCTTGCAGCTTCTCTTTCTAATAGTTTAATCGACTATGTTGTTAATTTATTGCATTTACCCCATTTTCTCAAGTACTTCCATGACTTCACGAACATGCACTCTGGAAGTTTCCAGCAACGCCTTTTCATCATCATTGAGTTGCAGCTCGAGTACTTTTTCTACCCCATTTTTACCAAGGATCACTGGAACACCTAAATAGCAATCGCTGATACCATATTCTCCTTCAAGCTTAATACATACAGGAAAAACACGTCTTTGGTCTTTCACTATCGCTTCTACCATTTGCGCCGCAGCCGAACCCGGAGCATACCATGCTGAAGTTCCCATAAGTTTCACTAGTTCACCACCGCCAGTTTTAGTTCTTTCTATAATAGCGTCAAGTTTATCTTTGTCTATCAACTCAGTTACAGGAATACCACCTACTGTTGTATATCTCGGTAGTGGCACCATGGTATCGCCATGGCCACCCATGAGCACAGCCTGAATATCTTTAGGAGAAACATTTAAGGCTTCTGCCAAGAATGCTCTGTATCTTGCAGTATCTAATATACCAGCCATACCAATAACTTTGTTCCTTGGTAGTTTTGAACTGATATGTGCCTGATAAGTCATTACGTCAAGCGGATTGGATACTACGATGATGATTGCGTCCGGAGAATGTTTTACAACATTTTCTGTAACGGATTTCACGATTCCTGCATTAGTCTCAATAAGATCGTCGCGCGTCATACCAGGCTTCCTGGGCAGGCCTGAAGTGATAACCACCACATCCGAACCTGCAGTTGCAGCGTAATCGTTTGTAGCACCAGTTGTGCGTGTATCATATTGATTTATCGGTGCTTTCTGCCAGATATCAAGTGCCTTTCCTTCAGCAAAACCTTCTTTAATATCAACTAAAACCACCTCATTGGCAATTTCTCGGTAAGCTAGTACATCGGCACAAGTTGCACCTACATTCCCAGCTCCTACAACGGTAACTTTCATATAAAAGAAAAAATTTAAATTATTATAAATTACAAATTCAATAGCTATTGAAGTGTCTAAATCTGATACTTAATTAAGAAGCTATTTTTATAGCTAAATTATCACATTTTAACCATTAACGAAAATATTGTCTGGATAAATGATCCACATAATAATAACACCCAATAGTGGTAATCAAGAGTTCAGATAAGCCTGACCAAGATTGAAAAAGCCAAAAGAGGACTTATAGGCTGTAAACAAATTAACGGTATAGCTATTATATATTTCAGACAGCGACATCATCATTTTTGCCTGCACTTTAGGATAATCGGCAAATATCTCAAAAATATTAACCTGAGGCACTACAAATATATCCGCCTTATCTGTTATCACGACAGCGCTATAAATTCGCTGTGTATTCTCAAGCAACGCATTATCTCCGAAGGCAGTACCAGGCTTTATCGTCGTTAGAATCTCAAACTTATCTTTCATGTCAATATTTAAACTCACCTTGCCTTCTTTGAGAATATATAAAGCGTGGCTGGGATCATTTCGAAAAAA
>JBGSXH010000053.1:0-4909 GCA_041751515.1 Cyclobacteriaceae bacterium
AGAGTTTATTGCCATTTTTGATGCGGATTTTCTTCCGGATAGAGATTTCTTGCTGCGTACAATTCCACACTTTCAAGATGCAAAGGTCGGCGTGGTACAATCACGCTGGGGCCATCTGAACCGGAACTTTAATTGGTTGACGCGAATGCAGGCTTTTGCCCTCGATGCTCACTTTACTATAGAACAAGTGGGCCGGCAGCATGCCCATAGCTTCATCAATTTTAATGGCACCGGAGGCATCTGGAGAAAGCGATGCATTGTCGAGGCTGGTGGCTGGTCGGCAGATACGTTAACTGAAGATTTAGATCTCAGCTATCGGGCGCAACTCATAGGCTGGCAATTCCACTACATCCAGGCGCTTGAGAGTCCCGCCGAATTACCTATGGTGATGCCCGCCATCAAATCGCAGCAATTTCGCTGGAACAAAGGAGCCGCAGAAACAGCCCGAAAAATGCTGAGAAAAGTGATAAAAAGTGACGATAGCACTTACATCAATAAAATACATGCTTTCTTTCACCTCCCCACTACCTCGGCTTTTCTGGCAATTCTATTTATTGCGCTGTTAAGTGGCCCGGTGCTTTGGCTGATTGATGCTGGGCAGGTGGCACCTGCCTACTTATGGTTAGGCAATGTGTTGTTCATCGGTTTTCTGAGTATTGCCTATTACTACTTTCAGGCCTCCAAAGCGATGTTTGTAAATAATTACCAGAAGTATTTTTTTTCGCATTTTCCGATTTTCATCATTATCAGTATGGGTTTTTCCGTCCATAATGGCCTGGCAGTCGCAGAAGGTTTTATGGGCATAAAAAGTCCATTTTTAAGAACGCCGAAGTACAATATGCTCAGTACTTCCCTGGCGCCGGACCGGGCTACCGCTTACAAAGCTGAACAACTCACATTGGTGAATATCATTGAGATATTGATGCTAATTTATATGCTCATTAATATTGTATTGGGCATATACTGGGGAGCATACTATCTGATATTATTCCATGCGATGATGACGGTAGGCCTGGGTACTGTAGTTTACTATACTATCAAACAGGCCGCCTATGCGCAGTAAAAAATGGACAGTGTATATTTGTTCGGCGCTATTAATTGTAGTGATGGCCTACCTGGGCCATGAAGTGGAAAGAACCCGACACCTTACCCTCATCAGCGGATATACCATTGCCTTTGCCTTATACATGTATCTTTACAGGCAGCTAAATGACTGCAGAGCAGGGCTTGTATTAGCAATCATCTGCCGTATGGCGATGTTGGGAAGTTTACCCTTATTATCTGAAGATGTATACCGTTTCCTATGGGATGGCAATCTGGTATTATTATCCGAAAACCCTTATACCTCCACTCCCGAACAACTTCATGAATCATTTCGCCACCTGCCGATTGTAGCAGAGCTTTATCCGCATTTAAATTCCCCGACATATTACTCTGTTTATCCACCCTTTTCGCAAGTATTCTTTATAATAGCAGTATGGCTTGGAAATTCTTTACAGGCACAGATTGAATGGCTTCGGCTTATATTGATCTTAGGAGAGTGCGCTACGTTCTACTTGCTGCTCCTGTTGTGCAGGCAATATACTATTCCTAACAAGAGGATATTACTCTATGCTTTAAACCCACTAATCATCCTTGAGATCAGTGCTAATTTTCACTTTGAAGGTTTAGTCTTATTGACAGTTTTAGCAGCCATTTACCAGCTCAAAAGGCAGGCTGTGGCCGAAGCCTCAGGATTGATGGCTGTTGCAGCAGGCTTGAAACTGCTTCCGATAATACTTTTGCCCCAGCAGTTTTTTTCTCTGTCTGCAAAACAAAAATTAAACTTTACATCAATATTTATCTTGAGTGCTCTTTTAATTTTCAGCCCTCTATTACTAACAGGTTTTTCAGGTGGATTTACTGAAAGCCTGGGCTTATATTTTCAGAAGTTTGAGATGAATGGGAGCATATACCTCTTGCTGCGAACGGTAGGTTTTTGGCTAGCAGGCTTCAATATCATCGCCTATCTAGGAGTTTTCTTAGCGCTTGCAGTATTTCTTAGTATCATGATTTACAGCTATAAATACCGATCAAATCAGAATTTCCCACTGCATGCAATGTGGATAACCACCATCTTTCTATTGGGAAGCACCACGGTACATCCATGGTATATTGTGCCCATCATTGGCTACAGTATATTTTCGGCTTATCGGTATGCGATACTATGGTCCTTCCTCATCCTCCTGACATACTTGCAATATACCCCTGATGGTTTTGTCGAACTTACCTGGGTAATGGCTGTGGAGTATGGCTTATTAGGATTTTTCTTTTTAAGCAATTCAATTCACCGGCATCTCGCTAAGCTGCGGAAAAACCACTGAAAAAGTGGCACCATGGCCGTTTTCACTCTCACAAGACACTTCTCCACCCATAATCTCCACATACTTTTTGACAATGGATAGACCGAGCCCTGTAGAGTGTTCGCCTCCTGTAGGTCTGGCGCTCAGCTTTTGATATTTCCCAAATAGTAAATGCATTTCTTCCGGCGCGATTCCAGGACCCTGGTCAGTGAAATCAATCTTCACTTTTCCATCTACAGCGGTCAGGCCTATTTGAACGGTAGAGCCGACTTTGGTAAACTTGATACTATTACTCAGCAAATTTTCCAGTACCTGATGCGCATAATGTAAATCTATATTTACCCATGCCGATTCTCTGCTCACGTTATACTTTAGATCAATTTCTTTCTTTCTGGCTTTGGGCAGATAGTCATGATGAAGTGCCCCAATAATATCACGTATATCGGCTGCTTCCATTTTCAGATTCACCTGCTGAGCGTCGATGGCCTCCACATCAAGAATTTTGGTGATCATCTCACTCATGTGCTTGCTACAGGATTCTATCTGCGTAAAATACTCACTGGCGATTCCTGAACAGCTGTTAAACTCCAGACGCATTAGACTCATAAAACCAACTATCTGATTTAAGGGGCTTTTAAGATCGTGTGCTACTACACCAATTAAATGACTTTTTTCCTGGTTTAAGATGGAAAGTTTCTCATTGGCCTCTGTCATGGCCTCGTTTTGAGAAGAAATTTTTTCCTTCTGAATACTAATTTCCTCTCGCTGCTTTACGAGTATTCTGTTCTTGATGTGTAATAGCTTATTGCCTTTTGCCTTTTTCTTGTAATTGTAAAATATATAACCACAAAAAACGAATAACGCCACTACTCCTGCAATAAGCATGGCATTCCAAAGCTGCTCATTATTGAGCTTTGCTTGCTTTATTTCACTTTCTTTATTGAGCAAGTCAATCTCTTTTTCCCGTTTTTCAGCATCATAGATAGCCTGCAATGTGGCCATTTGCTTGGATTTTTCTAAAGAATAGATGGAGTCGTTATAGGCTTTAAAATTTTTGTGAAATGACAAAGCAGCTCCCACGTTGCCACCCTTTTCCGCATTGATGAAAAGGTGTTCGTATATGCTACTGATTTGGGCCTTGGCGTTAATGCTGAGCGCCAGTTTTAATCCTTCACTTAAGTAATTTTCGGCCCTCACATAGTTGCCAATTTCCCGATAAATAACGCCAAGGTTCTTTAAAACATAGGTGCGGTTAAGGACATTCTGGTGACTATTCATGACTTCATATGCCTGATGGGTGTAGTTCAGTGCTTTTTCAAGTGCACCCATTTCAATATAAATTTCACCCATATTCATCAGGCAGAAACCAGCCTTTTCCGGATCTTTCAATTTATCGTAAGTAAGGATCGCTTTGTGCGTATAATCAATTGCCCTCTCAAAGTCACGAATTAATAAATACTCATTCCCCAGGTTGGTGTATAACAATGCTACCCATTTTTCCTGATTAAGCTTTCGAGCCAGATCCAGTGATTGGTACCTATATTGAAAGGCCTTGGAATGGTATTTCATCTCGCTATTGGCAGTTGCAATTTGCTCCAGAGAGATCATGCGAAGGGTGTCGTTGTCAAGAGTCTCAGCGATGGAAAGCATTCTGATGCTGTTCTGCAAATCCTGCACATAGTCGCCATGTACCCAATGCACCTTTCCTATTAATGCCAGCGCGTCAAATATAGCTCGCGTATCTTTGGCTCTTTCGGCATAAAAAAGACTTTCCTGGGCATATTTCATCGCTTTCGAAGGACGCTCGGCAAGCTCAGTCTCCCCCATATCGATCAGCTTTTTAATATGCCCCTGTTGATTTGTCCCTTTCACTGCAATGAAATAGTCTTCCTGATACACAGTATAAGCACTGCTTATCAGGGGAATATTTATCAGCATGATAAAAAGAGTGAAAATTTTGGACAACCGAAGCCTCATAGGTTACATTCGCATTAAGCGTATTAATTGCTGAAAGACCTTTCGCCAGATTAGTCAGACAGGTAACTTATATACTTATCATAATACTTTTGTAACCCTTTGTTAATAACTTGGATATTTTATGCCTTTAAACTCATATACATTGCATAGTATAAACGTCAAAGTACGGCTCAAAGCAAAAATTTGAAAAATAAAAAGTGACTTTATAAGACTTTAATATTCAGCACATGTAGCTTTCTTCGTCGTCAGTCACAATAGAATTATGCTTAATTCTGCTATCTTTGGTATTAACTTATAGGTCAAATTGCAGACTTTTATCTTACATATCTACCAGATTTTAAATTTTGGCCTTAAGCTGTAATTGCAAACATTGCGTTTCGTAAAAGATGATAAATAAAGATTATGAACACCACCAGACTCATCATATTTGTTAAAAATCCTATTGCCGGAAAAGTAAAAACCCGACTTGCGCAAGTTGTGGGGATTGAAAAAGCAAAGAATATTTACATTGAGCTATTAGAGAAAACCAATGCTATTACCCGACAATTGTCTTCTGATAAAGCGGTATATTATGCTGACTATATAAATAA
>JBGSXH010000054.1:0-2330 GCA_041751515.1 Cyclobacteriaceae bacterium
GCTCACGTCGGCCATTGCACGCATGAATATGTTTATGCATGGTATCGAAGAGTTTAGTATCGTACGCGGCGATACGCTTGCTAACCCTGCTTTTTTGCATAACGATGAACTCAAAACCTTCAATGTTATTTTAGCCAATCCCCCTTACTCTATTAAAGCCTGGGACCAGAAAGGATTTGCCAACGATGCGTACGGACGCAATCTTTGGGGAGTACCACCAAAAGGCTGTGCTGACTATGCTTTTCAACAACATATTCAAAAAAGTCTGGATGTAAATAATGGACGATCTATTTCATTATGGCCCCATGGCGTTTTGTTTCGCGATAGTGAGGCAGCTATGCGAAGAAAAATGATTGAGCAGGATTTGGTAGAATGCGTGATAGGTTTGGGGCCAAACCTATTTTATAACTCACCTATGGAGGCTTGCTTGTTGATTACCAAAACCAATAAGGAAGCGCATAAACAAGGAAAAATACTTTTCATCAATGCTGTTAACGAAGCTAAGCAGGAAAAGACGATTGGGTATCTGGAGCAGAAGCATATTGACAGAATATTTGATGCCTATCAAAACTATAACGATCAGGAACATTTTGCAGCATTGGTTACTAACACAGACGTTTTGAATAAAATGGGAAACATGGCGATTAGCCTCTATGTTCAACCTGAAAAGAATGGAGATAACGCAATATTACCTTTTGGGGAAGCTTTTAAAAATTGGGAGGAATCGGGAAGAAATCTTAAATCAACTATTCAAAACCTATTTCAAGTTCTTGAAAAATGATGCAAGCTGAAGTGATACCTGAGTTGTCAATAGATAAGAGCCGCTGGATACCTGTAAAATTTGGTGATGTTGTTTTTGAGCCAAAAGAGAATGCCAAGGACATCTACAATGAAGATGTGATACATGTAGTTGGCTTGGAACATATTGAGTCGGAAAACATTCATCTGACCCGTTCAGGTAAATTAGAAGAGTCCACTACATTTTCAAAAAAGTTTACTAGAGGTGACGTTCTTTTTGGTAGAAGACGGGCTTACTTAAAGAAAGCTGCCCTTGCAAAATTCGATGGCATTTGTTCCGGAGATATAACAGTCTTCAGAGCAAAGCAAAACTTAATACCTGAGTTATTGCCTTTCATAGTCCACAATAACAAATTCTTTGACTATGCAATCAAACACTCAGCAGGTGGCTTGTCTCCAAGGGTGAAATTTAAAGACCTTGCCAACTACGAATTCCTCCTTCCACCCAAAGACCAGCAAGCCCAACTGGCCGAACTGCTTTGGGCTATGGATGAGGTGATTGAGAGGGAGAGAGGGGTGTTGGAGAAGTTGAATAACACGTATTCAACTTCTATTAATCAGTTTATGATTCATGGTGATTATTGCGATAATGGAGAGCTTATTAAAACTAAATGTGGTCTTTTAGATAGTCGAATTACCACCATAGAACTGAAAGGCTGTGTTATTGAAAAACCAACTTATGGGGCTAATGCTTCTTCTAAGCCATATATTAAAGGGTCTCCAAGATATATTCGAATTACCGATATTGATGATGAAGGAAATTTAATAAAAGAAGATAAAGTATCAATCGATGCAATTGATTATTCCGCACATGTTTTAAGTGATCAAGACTTTCTTTTTGCAAGAACTGGGAACACTGTAGGCAAAACCCTTTTATATAATTCTAAAATGGAAGAGGCCGTATTTGCTGGCTATCTCATCCGGTTCAGAATGGATTCAATGAAATTGAGACCCAAATTTCTATTCTATTATACTAAATCTTTGAAATACGAAACTTTTAAAAGGCAAATGATAAAAGTAGGAGCACAACCGAATATTAATTCAGAAGAATATCAATCCATGGTTTTACCACATTTTTCAATTCAAGTTCAAGATAATCTAATTGAAAAATTAGATTATCTTAAGTCAAATATTGATTGGGTAAAAATAAAAATGGCCAACTCCAAAGCCCTCCGAAAATCCCTTATCAATCAAATCTTATGATCTATTTGATTTACGTTTAGAGCTTCACACAAAAGTTAAGTGAGCTAAACTTCAATGATAAGAATGTGCAGTAATTTCATTATGAACTGGAAGCAATAAATTATTATAGATCAATATTAAAAAATAAATGAAAGACACATCCATTATTACAGAAATTCAGGATTCGTATTTGAAACATGGCATATTAACACTAGATCGTTTTGAAGCAAGAGACGACAGGATTAATGAGAGCTTTTCAGATCCAAAAAGCTTTATTTATGAACTTATCCAAAACGCTGTCGACGCTGCGAATCCTGACCAGTGTAATATAGAAATTGCTCTTAGTGGCG
>JBGSXH010000055.1:0-3503 GCA_041751515.1 Cyclobacteriaceae bacterium
CAGCAATTGCTTCACAGAATGTTGGGTAGGTTTGGTTTTGAGTTCGCCTGCGGATTTTAAATAAGGAACCAGCGTAAGGTGAATTACCAGGAAATTATTAGGACCCAGATCCCATCGTGCCTGTCGTACGGCTTCTATGAAAGGCAGCGACTCGATGTCACCCACACAACCACCAATTTCCGTAATGACAATATCATAATCACCGGTTTCACCCAAAGCATATATATTGCGTTTGATTTCATCTGTGATATGAGGCACTACCTGTACGGTTTTGCCCAGATATTCTCCTTGTCTCTCTTTAGTAATGACATTATTATAGACCCTTCCGGTTGTCACATTATTGGCCTGTGAGGTACGAATGTTTAGGAAACGCTCGTAATGTCCTAAGTCCAGATCAGTTTCGGCGCCATCATCGGTAACATAGCATTCGCCATGTTCGTAAGGATTAAGCGTCCCGGGATCTATATTAATGTAGGGGTCAAACTTTTGGATAGTAACGCGAAATCCTCTGGCTTGTAATAATTTGCCTAATGAGGCAGCAATAATGCCTTTTCCCAGAGAAGAAGTTACACCGCCAGTGACGAATATGTATTTTGCTGATGCCATAAAGTGTCTTGCAGTATTTTTCTTATATGGGATGCAAAGTTATAGCTTTCGCCGGATATTAATAAGATATGATTTAAATTATATCGAGAATTGTCTGCGCAGGATGATAAAGCTGTCAGCGTACTTTAATTATAGCGCTATCCTCTTCCTTACGATTTTCCAAATACCAGCATGATCGTGCGAAAAAAAGGATGTTGCATACGCCAACAAACTAAAAGGTAATCCTTGTAAGTTTTCAAAGCCTTACGAATGTATACCACGGCAACAGCTTGGTTGTCAATTGTAAACATATAGCTGCCACGTTAATTTTTCTGTTGTAGCTATGGCGTAATGTTCTGAAGAAATCTTGCACAAGATGAAGTATTTTAGGGAATATCGTATCATTCAAACCTAGCTACCATTTTCAATGTCAAATTCTCAACTGCCTCAGATACTATTGTTTAACGAGAATGCATGATAAGAAAAGTAGGTCAATAGCTTATTTTTACAGGCAAATGCATCATTTGCTGTCGTATTTGTTATAAAAATTCCCTGTGTAATAAGCGATCAAACTCTGCCTGCTTTTACCTCCCTCGAATCGATATGCTTGTAAAGGGCAAATAACCCCCTGATTTTTCAAGCTTTAAAGGAGTCATGTCCATGTCGAGAAGTTTACAGGTTTTAAACGTTTTTTTCATATGTCTGCTGATATCGTGTATCGATATTGCTGCGCAGACTTGTAATATACCCAGTATGGGCAAGAACATCTCTAATGCAATTGGCTGCGCTAAAGATGATAACTATGATGTTCCCGGTACTGAATTAAGGATTATCGCTAACTGGGAGACTACTATTCCAGCGAATGGCGAGATTGTCTTTAGATGGGGTGATAATAATGAGTCTGTTTTTACCTTCGCAGATGTTAACTTTAATGATGGCTTTAGTTCAGTAACTGCAAGACATATTTATGAGGCAGACGATACCAGAGGTAGGTGCACCTATGAGGTAGAATATTTTATAAGAGTTCCTGGTAATCCTTGTTTTGAGGCAGATTCGTACCAGAGGGACAGGGTGACTGTTTGGAATACGGATGCTGCTTCTGCAGGTGCTAATAATCCTTTTCAGGTAGTGGAGCCGGTTATCGGGCCACGCGCCGTTTATGAAATATGCTATGGTCTGGACGCAAACATTAACTTTGTGGACCAAAGTACCTGGAATTGTTTTGATAATATAAACGAGACAGGGCAACTTAATACCGCAAGCCGATGGGTGCAGTGGTTATACGGTACCAATAATAATGCAGGGAATTTTTTAAATAAAATTACTGTCGGCGGGCAGGCGAGGGCTTATCGATTTGATGGGCCTGTTAAGGCCAATATCAATGCTCCCGGCGATCAGGCAATGGGCATCAATGTGTCCGGTACTACCATTGATGACGTAGGCAAAGAGTTTATCGTTCAACTAAACAACTGGAACCAGTGTAATCCATACACCAACGGCAATCCGCCGGTGACAACTACTGCAATTATTAGAATCGTCGATATCGTTACACCTAATATACAGGTGTTTTCTTCTATCATTTGTCCAAACGAAAACATTACTTTTGCTAATACAACAGTCGGCAATGCTACCAGCTATAGATGGGAGATATATAATGGGACAGATGATACCGAGGAGCCCATGCGTATCATTAACCGGAATAACAAAAGGCAGGAAACTGTCAGGTTCGAAAGTTCAGGAGAAAAACTCATTCGACTATATACCATTCAAAGCTCCGAATTTGGATTTTGTGAAGAGTATGCAGATAGAAGAATCAATGTAATTGAAACTCCTCAGGCAGATATCTCTATAGAATATATTGATGCCAATCGTACTTTGTATCAAACCGGAGCAACTATCAGTGACTGTGAGGTACCCGAGTTAGACAGAGAAACCTTAGTATTTAAAAACAATACAGTGGTTACTGATCCTGGCTCTCAATTATCCTACAAATGGTCTATCAAAAAAGCAAATGAAGCAAATTTACAGGAAGTTACCACAAATGACCTAAATGCTTCGTTTGACGTAGTAAGTTCAATTTTTAATGCACCAGGAGAATACAATATCAAGCTGGTTGTCACAGATACTGAAACCTTGTGTACAACCAATGCCAGTATACAGCTTATTATGGGCGGGGAACCTGTCGGCGAGTTGGAAGTCTTGGCAGACACGGAATTATGCGTTGGTCGTGAAATTCATTTTCTAGATCGATCAGTCGAAAAGGGACAGGCAATAGATAAAATTGAAAAGCGCGAACTGCTCATTTTCGATGGGAATACTGATGATTATTCTGATGCCAATGCACAGGAAATTATAGAGGTTACGTTGCTGGATAATAACACATTTTTTCATGTTTTTGGTGAAGTAAAAACGTATCAGTACCGATACAAAGTAACGACGCAGCATGGTTGCTTTAACTATACAGATCCTGAAGAAATTATAATTAATGCTGTTCCAGAAGCGGTCATTAGCTTGCCTTTGGCCGAAGGATGTCCTGGTGAGTTTGTTATAGAAAATCTGTCGGTTCAGGCAGATGAGGTGGAAATACAATCGTACGAATTGGTCGAAACAGACCTGCTGTATGGTACCACCCGGACCCTGGTAGCTCAGGATAATGGGGCTTTCACTGTTAATCTGGAAAATTTCAGTCCGACTAATAAAAGGTTATATCAATATCAATTGATCGCCAATGATGAAAAAGGCTGTTCTACAAAATCTGACTTTCATATCATAGAGGTACTGCCACAACCCATTATCAATTTTGGCTCTGATTTTAATAATCTGGATAATACATGTTCTCCTATAGCAGTAGATTTTTCTGTCAACGAAATTTTTCACAATGATTTTGATGTCAGAAATTATGTATGGACAGTTTATGA
>JBGSXH010000056.1:0-3338 GCA_041751515.1 Cyclobacteriaceae bacterium
ACACTCTAAAAATTGGTCAAGAGATGCAAAATATAATACCTGAAAACTAAACCTGTGTCTAACAGCACCTAAGAAAACATGGGGCGGACCGTGATTTCTTCAAGGTTCATTCTTCGTGGCTACCTTTGTCACAGGCGGACAGGAAAGTGCTCCGAAATGCCCCACGTTTCTTAGCTGAAAACCGTTAGCGGTCAGGCTATGATGATACCACAAAATCAAGGTGGACTAAAATTTCCACCCAATATTCCAACCTTATTCCACTTCATAATTTTAGGACAATGGAGTATACCAAAAGTAATTTTGCATATCGTTTCACTCAAAACAAAAAATGATATGACAAAACAAAATTCAACTTCGGGACTTCTCTTCGGCATGACAATTCTTGTCGGATTTATGCCATTGGCATTTACGTTTTCACAAAATGGAACAGAACTACTACTTGACACTTCGTTCAAGTATATAATTTGGGGCGGACAAGCAACTCTCTTGCTTTTACTGCTCATGACAAAACAAAAGTTAGGTAAAAATCAATTGATAGCTCTAACTGTACTTTTTATGCTTGTTCCATTCACATTTACTTTCAACGAAAAGGGAGCAACATTTTTGATTTTGACAAAATACACAAGCTCTATTCTTTCTTGGGCGATTGCAAGCATAGTGTTTAGCAAACTCTTTTTTACTTACAAACTGAAAGAAGATTCAACTATTTGAAATCGGGTATGACAGCAAAGCGCAAACAAGAATTACTAATCGCATTGAGCATATTCTTAGGACTATGCTCAATTGGATTTTCATTTGAAGGAACTACTTTCTTGTGGTTTTGGCAGAAGTATCCTATTATACCTGTTTTATTATTGCTTTTTGCTTTTTTTGCTATTCGGTATTGGCTAAAACTTGAAATTGAAAAACAACGTCAGGATATTCTTGCAGAATACACCAGAAACAATGAAACCACAGAACAAACGAATTTTAGAAATTTACTTTCACCAAGAGAAATTGAAGTATTGAACTTGATAAATAGTGGGTTAAGCAACAAAGAGATTGCCGAAAAACTATTTGTATCCTTATCCACCGTAAAAACTCATATCAACAATATCTATAAAATTTTGGAAGTAAAAAACAGACGAGAAGCGATTGAAAAATTAAACGGAAAATGAGAAGCCCGAACCGCTAATCGAGTAGACGGCCTCACCGGATTTCTCCGATGAGGTGCGCCTGACTGGACGTCCCCGAATAGGCGTCCCCGACTAGGCGTCCCCCCGTGCCATACCGGGGCCCACTTTCATCATCTAAACGTAAGCAGTGATTTCCCCGCAATGGCGGGGCATGCTGTGCTTCGCAAGACAGGAAAGTGTTAAAATTAAGGTTCGGTTCTTCGTAGGAATCGCAGCGGCGACCCGCTTCAGTGGTTAAATTCCCTGCCTGCGTATAGCTGCGAAACTTAGTGGAAAGTAAACCAAAAAAATCGCTCTACGTGTAATTTATGTTTAATTTGCACGTGCCTGAAATTAGATGTAATTTTACACGTATAAAAATCAATAATTGGAGGAGTGTAAAATGAATACTAAACTGACACTTACAATAGAGCAATCTATAATTGAGAGAGCAAAGAAGTATGCTTCAGGAAAAGGCAGAAGTCTTTCTGACATAATTGAGAATTACCTGAAAATCATAACGAAAGAAGAGCAGTCCAAGGAAGTTGAATTGACCCCCATTGTAAAATGTCTAAAGGGGACATTTAAAGAACCCCAAAACTTTGATTATAAAACGGAGCTCTCAAAGAGACTTGCTGAAAAATACCTTTAATAATGAAAAGGATATTGATTGACACAGACGTTATTCTGGATTTCTTTTTCGACCGAAAGCCCTTTTCAGATAATGCTGCGAAAGTATTATCCCTATGCGAATCTAAAGAAATTACGGGCCATGTTACTGCTGTGATTATCAGTAATGTATATTATTTGTTGAGGCAAACAGCTAAGCACGAAAAAGTTGTTGATAAACTTAATCAGTTAATTTCCATAACTGAAGTATTGACTACTGACAAAGAAACAATAAAGCAAGCCCTCAACTCATCGTTTAAAGATTTTGAGGATGCTTTGCAGAATTTCTCTGCGCAAATGAATGGAGACATAGATGTTATAATCACCCGGAATATCAAGGACTACAGAAACAGTGCATTAGGAGTAATGACACCAGAGAATTACTTAAAGATAATATTTGCCAGCCACTAGTCGAGTAGACGGCCTCACCTAATTTCTCCGATAAGGTACGCCTGACTGGCGTCCCCGACTGGGCGTCCCCGACTAGGCGTCCCCGACTGGGCGTCCCCCTCACACCACCCCCGTTATTCAACGGGGCAGGCCAAGCGTATGGGTCATCCTGCACATGCAGAAGCGGTTCATTGGATTGTAGCGGTCCGCCGAAGCGGTTGAAACTATAGGTCAAAAGAAAGCATCGATTCATATCCTATTCGTCTCGGTCTGGACAAACTAATGGTTTCTTCACTGAAAGGGTCACCCTCCCCAGCTTGTGGCTTGCTAATGGGCCGACGTGGAACGGCTTCTCCAACTTGCCCATATGGGACTAGGACGCATAGTCTTGCACCCTCCAGATTTAATTGATTGACGCAATAGGTTGATTTTATTTCCTTTTTATAGTAACCTCAACTTTTTCACCGTTCTTATTCAAAGTGGTCAATAAAATCGCATCCTTACCTTTAAAAATTGATTCTTTTGTCATTAAGTCGCAGATGTTTATGTTTTCAAAACTACCACCATCTAAGGATATGATTTGGTCACCTGTGGAAATAATATCGAAAAGCTGTTTATCCCAAACAAAGCCTACATATAGTTGATTATTACGTGGGATCACGTCTATTGGGAAATTCTTTTCGAAAACGTCTATTTCAGATTTGCTGAAGGGAGAAAAATAGAACTTCTTGTTTTGATAGTCAATAGTAACAATACCGTAATCTAAAATCTTACTACCGATTCTTGAATTATCTCCAATTGTTGTTTGGGTGGTTATGTTCATGATTTTGCTTCCATTAATCTCCATGAGCGGTAAGCGAATACGATAATGGTTGGTATCACTTGCCACTCCATAAAAACCGATAGAATTACTTCCTTTAGATTCCCCCTTTACTTCAAATATTTTGTACTTCTGAAATAAATGGAAGTGGTTTAATGATAGTTCGTATATCCCATTCATACCCATATCAAGCAATAATTGCTCCTTTGCCTGCTTCCTATTTTTTAATGTTACCCAAATAATAGGACTACTTTGATTATCAAGAAATAAATTAGACGATTGATTCAAGTTTAAAGAAAGTTTCG
>JBGSXH010000057.1:0-2474 GCA_041751515.1 Cyclobacteriaceae bacterium
AATTGAAGAGCAGACAGCTGAGCAAAAAATTAAACCCGACAGCCTGCAGCAGCAACCTTCAGAACGCGTGCCAGGTAGCAGAAGTGACGATTACCTAAAACTGAATCGCGAAATCGGAGCGCTCAATCGCAAGATAGACTCACTCAATAGTCGAACTGAGCCAACACCGGGGAGCACAAGCAAACGCGATACTGTTGTTATACAGCAGCAGGCTCCGGAACCCGCTGAAGAAAACCCTCAATCAGCCACACGGGAAAATAATAGACAACAGTATGATCACCTGTATCAACAGAATGAAAATACTACACGTGAACTTCAGGAGCTAAGACGGTCTGTTGGCCAACTAGCTGCCTTACAGGCTGCAAGGGCCTCGACTCCTCCAGCAGGTGGTGTTGCTGTACCCGTGGTTACACAACCGGCCACTACGCAAGGCGTTGTAGATACTACCAACATTACAGCTACTGATACAACTGCTGTGCAGGAAGCGCCTGCTTCGGAAGACACAGTGGCATCTGCAGCTTCATTGATGGAAACTCCTGCTCAAGACACCACAAACAATGCAATTTATAACAGACCATTGTGGCGTTCTCCTGCAACACTGAGCGGCAGAACATTAATAACAACAAACGATGATAATCGAGAGGATGAAATAATGGCTAGTGAAACCATCAAAGCTGAAGAGGATTGGTTTAAATCACTTGAGAATACTTCATACACCATCTATTTCAAGTTAAATCAAAAGGAACTGGGTGAAGAGGAACTGAATGCTCTCCAGCAGTTCATCGCTCCGCTGGAAGGGCATGAGGGATACCATATCTTGCTCGAAGGTCATACAGATGCCTCAGGAAACGCCTACCAAAACTTCTTGCTCTCAGGAAGACGCACCAATGCAATTAAAGATGCACTTATGTCGTATGGTATTAGCGAAGATAAGATTTTAATAAGTAACTTCGGACAAGAGCAAGCTTCCGGCAACGCCGATGAAGACAGAAAAGTAGCGCTTCAAATTTTACCTTAAACTAAATAGCTAACGATATGTGGAAATTTACAGTAATAGGTCTATTGCTCAGTAGCAATATATCCTTCGGACAAACACTAGTCAAAGAGCGGGAAGCAAGGTTTGATGATCACAATCATACTGTTGCACGGGCTGCAATAGCCGATGACGACCCGTCAGATATCCTCAAGAGTTTTGGCAAATATGCTAAAAAGCACTACGATGTGAAATTAAAGCGTGATGGTAAAACGGCCTTAAAAGCGGAAGAGGTTAAAATCCCCGCCTTTACAAATAAAGCCGGAGATTTCAGAGCAAGAACAACGCAGGAAAATGACAGCACATATCTGGAACTGGCCTATATCTTCGGTTATGATATGTCGATAAATAGTACGGAGCATCCGGAATCGTATATAGCCATGGCCAATGCCCTGCATAATTTTGCCCTGGAAAGGAACAAAGAGGTTTACGAAGATGAGCTCAAAAAGCATGAAAGAAAGCTGAAAGAATTGAACACCCAGCTGTCCAAGAACAAGAAAGAGCAAAAAGCCATGTCTAAGACGATCAAGAAAAATGCTAAAAAAGTCTCCAAAGACAAATATGCAGATCAGCAAATGGAATTAGAGAATGAAAGTACACAGAAAAAATATCGAATAGAGGCATTGGACGAAAACAATACTTCTATAGAAAAGCGGATTGAGGAAACGAAAAGCAAAATTAGATCAGTAGAAGATCGCCTGAAAATACTTGAAGCGCAAAAAAGCTAGACTTGTCACAAAAAAACCTGAAGCTTATTCAAAGCTTCAGGTTTTTTTGTGACTCTATATATTCGCTAAGAAGAAGACCGGGTAAATAACTTCTTAATGGCATAAAACATTTTCTTTTCTTTATTCCAGAAAAACTCGAACTGACCCAAAAGAGAGCCATACAGCAAAAGTAAACCCTGATAAGCAGGTAACATAAATGCTATATAAACGATGGTTTTAATCCATAAGGCTGTCGTATCGTCAAAGCCTAAAACACCAAATAGAGATTTTCTCAAAAACACTACTGTAGAGCCCGTCACAGTAAAGACGATCAGGATTGCAAAAACCTGATACATACTATCTAGTCCCCACTTTAGCTTTAATTTATAAAGAAAGTTCTTCGGTAGTTGTGCCTCTGCAGCTTTTGCCTCTTTATTTGAAACCATATATTCTACTTTTGGAATTACTTTTAGCAGACACAAACTTAATAACTCTTTCTATGAAAGACTAGTAATATGCCAAAATACTCAGTTTACAAGTTTACTCAGTTCCAGTCTATTTCACCTGAAACACTGTATTTAACAGCATCCTTCAATATCATTTTCTGCAGACCAGAGATTTGATAATGCGATAGCCTAACAGTATCTCCCGAAGGTTTAAAGAACAACTGCATCAATCTTTCTGAGATATACATATTGTTCTTTTCAGAGAATTCTGCCTCTAGCTTTGCCGTA
>JBGSXH010000058.1:0-2943 GCA_041751515.1 Cyclobacteriaceae bacterium
AATTTCGTGCTCATTACGGAGGTCTTTGCTACTGTTTTCCAGTTCCTTACTATAGCTAATGACCCGGTCGTAATCACGCTGTTTATAGTACACATTCATGATCATGTAAGGCACAATGGCCGAATAGGCCTCATTTTCCTCAGCCTTACGCAGGTCGCGCAGGGCTTCCTGATAGCTGCCATCGCGGTAGGCAACAAAACCGGAGTAATAGTTGGCTGCATATGTATAACGGTGATTACCGCCCTTCAGCAGATCAAAGCTTTGCTTGGCTTTGGCAAAATTTCGCTTGGAAAAATAGCTATAAGCCAGCTTGAAACGGGTCTCAATTTGCAAGTCCTTACTCAAGGCAGGCACCTCCACCTGCTCAAAATATTTGATCGCACGGGTATAGTCTTTCTCCCGGAAGTAGTAACTGCCCATTTCATAATAGGCCGTCACCGCTTTGGGATGCGTTTCATACTCGCGTACGAATTCCTCCATCAGCTTTTCGCCATCAGCATGGTAAAGGCCAATGGCACTGTAAGCGATATAATAAGTGGCATCACCTGCCGCGGCATCATTGGGTGCATGCTGCAGGTATTTTTCAAATAACTGTCGTGCTGCGCCATACTTACCCTTTTCCAAAAGCTCCACCCCGGTTCTGTAGTAGCGCGCTTCCAAATTCTCAGCAACGTGCTGTTGTGCCAGCGCTGCACCACCGCAGGAGAGCAGGAAAAGAAGGCTAAAAATCTTTTTTCTCATCATAATCTTCAAGTGCCTGTAAAACTTCAGAACAACGTTGATATTGCCTTAAAATCGCATTAAATACACTGGCCGCAAATGTACATAAATCGACCATATCAATACCATCATCTCAATGTAATAATTTAAAGACCAGCTCCTTCATCAACTCACCCTGTGGCATTGCTGCTGCCCCCACCCCTTTCGAATGCAAATCAGCCTGCCTTAAAAAGTGAATATTCTGCATCACTTTTTGTGCCGGATATTGCCGGGAAGCCGCCAAATATTCTCTGGCAGCAAAAGGCTTTACTTTCAACACTGAGGCCAGCCCGTTTTCTGACTTATCTTTGCTCGCATGCACCACCAGTACTTTGCTGTAAAAACTAAAAACCAAAGCGATAATGGGGATAATCGGGTTATTTTTAGGGTTAGCCTCAAAATAATTAATGATCTTATTTGCCTTCAAAACATCGCGCTGGGCCAAAGCTTTTTGCAGTTCGAAGACATTATATTCCTTACTGATGCCGACAAATTTTTGCACCATTTGCTCATCAATCGTCACCTTATCCTTAAAATTAAGTAGCAGCTTATCAATTTCACCGGTCAACCTGTCCAGATTATTGCCAATATAGTCCACCAACATATGCACCGCTTTGTGCTGAATATCGCAGCCCAAAGATTTCACATAAGCACTTACCCAGTCCGGTAGCTGGTTGTCCCAAAGCTTTTTCGTGGTCACCAGCACCGCCTTTTCGTTGATCAGCTTGCCGGCAGCCTTCCTGCCATCGACCGATTTGTATTTATGGCAAAACACCAGAATGGTACTTGGCAGAGGATTCTTCAGATAGGCCGACAGCAATTCCAAACCTTCTTTTTTATTAATATCATCCAGTTCCTGTGCTTCTTTTACGATCACCACTTGTCGTTCGGCCATCATCGGGAAACGCCGCGCATTGCCCAAAACCTGGGACAGATTGGTCCCCTTCCCATACATAATGACCTGGTTGAAACCCCGCTCCTGCTCGGGCAGCGCATTGTGCTCAATAAAATCGGAAATCGCATCGATATAATAAGGCTCATCGCCCTGCAAAAAGTAAATCGGCGCAAAATCGCCGTTTTTCAAGGCTTTTAATACGACTTGAGCATCTTGAGGCATAGTAGCAGAAATTTTTAGCAAGATGTTAAACAGAAAGATTTAAAGCAAAGAATACCCCGTTTACCGCGTCAGAAAAAGCAATTCACTGCAATGCCAGGTCAATACTTTTTTGGGCAAAGCCTGCGGCCCGGGCTCTCGCCACTCGCCAGGCCATTCCCCGCAAGGCCCTCTCGGGCTCAGACAATGGCTCCATCCCTTTTGCAAAACAGTTAAATTGATCTGCCTCAAAAGGAAATAAAATTTAGATTCCAATGATAGAAATCAATATATTCGCCGTCAAGCTTTATAACATTATGGCAAAAACAAGTATAATACTATGGTTAACCTTAGGAATTCAATTCCTGAGTTTCGGACAGCAATCAAATAGCCAAAACGCCAGGCATTTTTTAGGCAACCCTGCTTATTTTGAACAAATCGAAATACTATATGACATTGCTGAGGTGCAGGACATGAGCAAACTCCGTAATACACCAATTTATTCGAAAGCCAGAGGTGCAACGTTTTTATCTGCCATCAACTACGTCAATAACCGCGCATTGAGAAAGCTTAAAATTGAGGCTAAAATGTTAGGTGCCGATGCAGTACATATTGTAGAAAATTATCAGAAAGGACATACCCTTTACGCTTCTGTTTATGCTACCTATACCGCAGTACCCTACCTGAACGATGCGATAACACTTGCACAGGTGCAGAGCACAACTGCCAATAAAAACTATAGCATTATTACGTCCGCCCGTTACAATAGAAATGCTGCAAATGTCAATACCACCTTCCGAAACGAAAAGCAGCAACACAAATTGAACAAAGCCTTTGAAGAAAACGGTCAATTATATGTGCTTTTAACAATCAATAATAAGACTGAAAAATGCCAGATTGTCAAAATTCAGGACGATAGGGTTATACTGGCCCAATCCCAATCCCGATAAAGTAGTGGTAAACTATGAACTGAAAGCTGTCGATTAAAAACTTTTACCAAAACTTATCCCACCCGACCAAACGAACGACCTGTCAACGCTAATTGGTGATGGGTCACCGGAACGAAGCAAATAGAGTGGAGTGAAAGCTAT
>JBGSXH010000059.1:0-3519 GCA_041751515.1 Cyclobacteriaceae bacterium
AAGATGCCGTAGACAGGATACTTAAACCTTTGGGACTGCCAAGGAAATTCATTTTAGTACCTTGTTCCAATATCAAGAATGCTGTTGCAGTTACACCCGCTGATGGCATTCGTTACATTGTTTATGACAATAACTTTATGGAGAGCATTGACAAATCATCTACTAAGGAATGGGGTAGTATTTCGATTTTAGCCCATGAAATCGGCCACCATCTTTGTGGGCATACACTAACGCATACAGCGAACATAGAAGAGCAGCACAAAAAAGAATTAGAGGCGGATGAGTTTTCTGGCTTTGTGATGTTTAAGTTAGGCGCAACCATCGACCAAGCAACGGAAGCAATTCGTCTTATTGCCAGTGATAATGATGATGCTTATTCAACTCATCCAAGGCTAAGCAAAAGATTACTGGCTATAAAGAATGGGTACAATAATGCCAAAGCGCAAGAACCTGTAAGTGATATCGATTATGCTCCCAGCGCTGAAAAATATTTCAATGATGGTATTGAATTTTACAAAGCCAACATGTTTGAGGAGGCAAGAAATTCAGCTTCTACTGCCATTAACCTTATGCCTAATTATACCGATGCTTATAAACTCCGAGGTGCCGCAAATAACCAACTAAAAGATTTTTCAGGTGCTATTGCTGATTATGATCTAGCTATTCAGATGAATCCTACCTCTACAACTTACTACAACCGTGGTATTGCATATAGGAACTTACATGACTATCCAAGTGCCTGTCTAGATTTTTCCAATAGCTGTAGTTTAGGATATTCTAAGGGGTGCGAAATGGCTCGAGATTCCTGTGATTGAATATGAAACAACATGTCGTTACAACACTGCAAATCAATTATAGAAATAAATATAATATTTTAACTTAGTAAATATATTAATGTAAGCTTTTATAGTTAAAGACCAAAAATTATGTGATACATGAAGCTGACTTTACTTGTTTTTGGTATCCTTGTTTTTACCTGTTATCCAACTTTATCACAACAGGTAACTAACCCAATGATTACGTGCAGCCTTAGGCCAAATAGTGGGGGTATTGAGCAGTGTAAACTTGAGCAGGAAAATGCCATGTTTGGTGATGCGGAAGCGGAAGAAGTAGTAAATTGGATACTTAGTCCGATTGGGCTGCCTGCCAATTTTTTATTGGTTCCTTGTCCTAATATTAAAAATGCTCTAGCCAGTTTTAATGATGGTATCCGTTATATTATTTATGATCATAACTTTATGAGTCGATTGGACAGTTCTATTACTGATTGGGCAAGTACTTCTGTTTTAGCACATGAAATTGGTCATCATCTTTGCGGCCACTCTCTGAAAAAGTCAGCCAATAATGCCGAACAACGTGAAAAGGAGCTAGAAGCAGATGAATTTTCTGGTTTTGTGCTGTCTAAGCTTGGAGCCTCTTTGGACCAGGCGACAGCAACTATCAGTGCCTTAGAAGCCGAAGTAGCCAGCAGTAATTCTTCTCATCCTGACCGTAGCGAAAGAATTTCATCCATCGAAAAAGGATACAACCGAGGCAAAATAAATTTAAATCCCGTTAATATTGATTATTCTTCCAGTGCTGAAGAATTTTTTAATAAAGGAATTAATTTATATGAAGGCAATAAATATCAAGAAGCACTAGACATGTATACTGTCGCAATAGGGCTTAAGCCTGATTTTGCAAATGCTTATAACAATCGGGGTTTAGTAAAAAGTGCTTTGGAAGATTACTCAGGTGCCGTCGGTGATCTTAGCAGAGCAATTCAGCTCAATCCTGATGATGCCGATTTTTATTTCAACCGTGGTAGTTTAAAGGATGAGCTTCAAGACTACTCAGGTGCCATTGTTGATTATAGCAGAGCCATTCTGCTCAAACCGGATTATGCCGAAGCTTTTAACAATAGGGGTTTTTCAAAGGATGAGCTACAAGACTATTCAGGTGCGATAGCTGATTATAGCAGAGCTCTTCAGCTCAAACCTGATAATGCTGAAGTGTATTTATTAAATCGCGGTCTTGCAAAGCAGGCCCTGCAAGACCTCTCAGGGGCATGTATGGATTATTCTAAAAGTTGTTACTTAGGTAATTCTGTAGCGTGTAATCAATATAATATTAATTGCCAATAATGAATTTTGAGGCTTACAGCAGTACTATAGGAATTTAGGACAATATTATGAAAAACAAATTCTTCATATTTTAGATTAAGGGATTATATGAAATATATACCAGTACTTGTCCTTTCACTATGGTTATTAATAGGCTTGTATTTCGGATTAGGAGGACTAACAAAAGCACGGCTGGATGAAACGTTGCTCAACCTAGAACAGGATAAGGAAAAATTGGTAAAAGATACCATAAACATCACATATGATGACCTTGATTTCTCCAATCAATACGAATTCCAATACTACCGCGAAGCGGAGAGCGTTGAAAAGATTTTTCCCTGGACGATGCAGCTTTCTAGTTTCTTTATACTAATTATCACCGCTTTATCATATGGACTACTTGGCGGTGTGGTGAGTCTAATTAAAGAAATTGTTTTCGACAGAAAAGTTGCCAATGAACAGCAAGTTTGGTCTGTTCCTGTTTTGGGCCTTCTAACAGGCATTACCGTTTTAGGAATATCTTATTTATTACCTACTGTTTTAGTTAAAAATGGTGGGGAAATTAGGCCTGTAACGTTAATGTTTCTTTGCCTGTTTGGTGGAATGTATTCTCGAAATTTATATGAAAAGCTTAATGGTTATTTTAATAAAATATTTTTATGATAAAGAAAGTACTAGTTTCTGTCCTGTTTACTCTACTACTAATGTCAAAAGTGCAACCTCAAAGTGTCATGAGTGACACAGTAAAGTTTGAATCCTTGCCTGACACTTTAAAGAACAGTATTTACAACAACATTTCAGCTTTAACTGAAAAAGATACCGTGATTGGAAGTTTTTCCTTTAATAGGAACAATATAAATCGTAGATATACTTATAAGGTTTACATTAATAATGGCCAGCTTTTTGGCTTTTATACATACTACCGAGATTGCCAAAATTGCATTACGTCACATGATTTTGCATATATAAAAGCCAATGCTATATATTGTTGTAAGGATCCGAATCATAAGACAAAAGAGACGGCCAAAACCAAAAGTGAGATTTTAGCCATAAAGCAGAAGAATAAGTGCGCTAAAGTAGGAGTTTGTATTTATTAAATACTATCTTATTTTTATTCCCATTTGTTTTCAGCTTGATAAACTAAGCAAAAAATTCCTGATAATAATACTGTAGAAACAGATGTAATTTAATTTGGACAAGTCGACAATTTGTATTCGAATATTTTAAAAGAATCTCGAAAAATATGGATATATATTCCAGAAAGTTTCGCGAAAATAGTTGAGAATAAGATATATCCGGTACTTTATAAACTTGACGGTGATGATCATTATTATTCAGTTAGCGAAATGATTTGACAACTAAGCGTAGTAAACGGAAATAAAATTTTACCGGAAATGATTGTAATTGCAATCCCTAA
>JBGSXH010000060.1:0-2525 GCA_041751515.1 Cyclobacteriaceae bacterium
TTCTTCCGGCTCCTGCTCGCTGGCTATAGTGATTTCCTCCAGCGTGACAGACGATATATTGACAGCGGTTGCAGCCTGCCCGAGATCCACTACCAACCTTGCCGCTTCGTCATCCTCATCTCTCATTGTAAAAGTATTGCTAAATGTGCGGGCATCTTCGGACAATGTAATGCTCGCAATTTCGCTGTAGGCATTCCAGGGGTCGCTGGCATTACCGGCATAGAAAGCAATATTCCTCGACGCTTCAGCCGACGCTTCGATGCTCAACCGGTATATATGGTCTTTTAGAAGCGGCAGATCGGGCCTAAGCAGTTGAATTTGCCATGCTTCACTGCCGGTACTTTCTATTGCTATGCGAAGGGCAGCATCATTCCGACTCAGGGTCGCTGCGGTATTGCTTTGCGCATTGAGCAACCAGCCATCGGTATCGTTCGTAAAGTCGCTTTGGTATAAGACTTCTGCGGTTTCCTGCACCGCTTCTGGCATCGGATCGTGCAGCAGCGCATTCACCAGTGGCTCCAGATAGCTTTGCGTTTGCGGATCATAGATGCCAAAACCAGCAGAAAATTCCCAGTACGCCCAACTCATGTTTTGTTCTTCAAACCAACGGGCTACAAAAGTAGTCCATAACACCCTTGAAGTTAGGTCTGCAGTGCTGTAAGCCCCGAACTCGCCTACATGTACCGGCACATTATTGTCAGAGGCAAAAGCCTGTAATGGGCGAAACTCTTCAATAATGGCATTTCTTTCCGATGCAAGATTCAGCCACTTGGTTCCTAACCATTCGTCAGCCTGTTCACCTGTCCAGTCGGCCCCCTGGTGGGTGAAGCGAAAAGGGTTATAATAATGGACAGATACGATGATGTTGTCATCATCTGGCAATTCCAAAAATGGAACACCACTAAGGCCACCGAAGTCTGCTGTACCCATCAACACAATGCGATCTGGGTTGTTGACACGGATTTCCGTCACCGCATCGGCAAAAAAGTCGTTCCACATGGGCGGACTTAAATTGCCGTGAGGCTCATTCAGCACCTCAAAAAGCAGCGTTTCAGGATAATCCTGGAAGTAGTCTGCAATCTGTTGCCATTGGGCGAGAAAGCGTTCCCGTTCTTCCAGCGGCTGTGCAAAAAGCAAGTTATGATGATGCATGTTGAGGATGATGATCAGGTCGTTTTTTAATGCTTCATCAACGGCCAGCTGTATTCTTTCCAGAAAAGCAGGATCAATCGTATAGGGTGCTTCCGACATGCTGCGGTCTGCAGTTTCCCACTGAACAGGAAGTCTTACATGCTGGAAACCTAGTGCAGCCATCATCTCAAAATATTCAGGCTGCCAGGGGTTGCTCCATGCTGTTTCGCTGGGTGCTTCGAAGGCATTGCCCATATTGATGCCTCTTCCAAGCCGTTGGTTCATGTCGAAAGCAGCATTTTGTGCGATACCTTCCTTGCATACCATGCAGCTTATTAAACATACTAGCCAAACTTTCAGTAACTGATTTTGAAAAGGATTTGTAGAATTTGAAAATAGATTCATAGTAAAAGCCTTTAGAAGAGATCAAACACAACAAAAATAAGCAAAGTGACTACCAGCGGAATAAAGATAATTGTAATCACCTTGAACTCATATGGCCATCTATTTACAAAGGGAATTGGGCTGGTGAAATCGTTGATTTTTATCTCCAGGGAAGATGGAATGTCTGCATCCTTCATGATAATGCCGGCATGTTCCAGTATGGGTAAAGCAGCCTCCAGGTCAGAGGCCTGAATTTGCATTTTCACTCCCCCTGCTGCATTGGAAAGGAAATTATGTGCCTGAATGGTCAGTTCGTCTTTCAAAAAAACGATAATGCCCTCGGATTCCAGCTTACTTTGAATGACATAAGCTTCATGCGGGTACTGGAAAGTGGCAATGGTAATAAATGGATCCATAATAGTGATAAAAGCATTGCCAGCATGTTTTGGAAACGCACTTGGAATATAGCATTAAAAAAAGCCTCGTGGAAGGTAAATTTTATCTATTCTTAAGAGTATTTTATCATTCGTTAAGCATTCAGCGCCTATGTTTGTCTCTACCGATAGAAATTAGGCAAAGGGTTCAGTTTAGTATTTTGTCTTTGGTGCCAGTAAGGGTAAATGGCTGGCGTCTCACTCGCTTTATCGAGCTTCTTAATCTGGTTTGTGCTCAGGTTCCATCCTGCAGCCGCCAGGTTTTGTTTGAGTTGGGTTTCGTTTCTCGCTCCAATGATAACGCTGGAAACTGTTGGCCGCTGCAGTAGCCAGTTAATGGCAATTTGAGCGATAGTTTTGCCAGTTTCCTGAGCGATTTCATCCATGGCATCAATCGTATTATAGAATACAGCTTCATTTACTACGGCTTCCGGGACGGGGCTACCTCCTTTGGCCACCCTGCTATCTTCCGGAATTTGCTGGTCGCGGCGGTATTTGCCTCCAAGTCTTCCGGCCGCCAGTGGAGACCATACGATGGCGCCCACGTGTTGGTCAAGCCCCAAAGGCATCAACTCC
>JBGSXH010000061.1:0-2020 GCA_041751515.1 Cyclobacteriaceae bacterium
TAATTTACGCTGAAGGATTCGGATTGTTTTCAATCAAAGATAGAAGCACTAATGGGGATTTTATTGTAGAACTTGTAGAGCAGATGTCTTTAAAAAGTTTTCAGAAACTGGCAAAGCATAAGCGAAAAAGGGTTGCCTATATAGATCCGAAAGAAGCATTTGATAAGGGCGGAGATTTTAAGCTCTGTGGTTTACATATGGATGTAGTGGACTATTATAATTCAAGTCCGCATGTTCAATTTTCAGAAGGGAAGCGGGTGATGATAGACTTAATTAACTCTAAAATTAGTAAAGAAAAATTGAACAATGAATCAGGGTATCTCACCTATCGTTTTGTTGTTAATTGCAAAGGAGAGCCAGGATGGTATAAAATTGAACAGGCTGATCTTGATTTTATTGAAAAGAAATTTAATCAGGAAACTATCGACCATTTATATGAAATAGTTTATGGTTTGAAATTATGGAACCCTTCCATATTGGATGAGGATCCTCGTGATTCCTATATGTACCTTACCTTTAAAATGAAAGATGGACAAATACTTGACATTCTTCCTTAGAGCCGGACTTGTACTCAACTTTTTTTTGATCCTCTCATGTAAAACGGAGGAGTGGTATAAGAAAGAGTTTTCAGAAGAAGAAAAGCTAAAATTGTCTGATCAACTGTTAGGAGGTGTAGGTAATTACTTTTACCAGGGATCTGTTCCGGAGCAATTTGTTTTGGAGCAGGCACTTAAATTGAATCCGGAAAATGGAGCTGTATGGCGTGAAGTAGGGACTGCATACTTGAAAAGAGGATTAGCCATGGAGGCTATAAAAAACTACAGTAAAGCTGTAGAATATGATCCTGTTGTTTGGCAAGGCTGGAGGGGATATATCTATTTGTATACTTACAGAGATTATGAAAGAGCTATAGCTGATTTTAATGCAACTGATACTTTAACACCTAACTCTACAGATTATCCCCAAGGACAAAGTGTTGATTATATGAGGGGGCTATGTTATTTTGGTTTAAATCAAGATTCCACCGCATTAAAGTATTTATCAAAATATATTGAAGAAGTAACTTTAGAATTAGACGAAAGCTGGGTGGATGTATATGCAATTTTGTATAGAGGATTAACATTTGAAAGATTGGGCAACATGGAAGCAGCAATTGTTGATTTTAATAAAGCAAAAAAATATTACCCTACTTTGTCTGATTCATTTTATCACCTTAGTCGGATCAGTTACAAAAATGGAGATTTTCAAAAAGCGAAAGAACACATTCAAGTAGCCAAAGAATTTTTCAAAAGAGGATACTTTCATCAGCGTCCATATATAGAGGTTCAGGAACAAATCTACCTGGCTGATATTGAAAATCTTGAAGTATTGATAGATGAAGCTGTAAAATAACAGAGTTTCATTTATTTATAGGGTCGCTATTTTCATTTTCGATTACTTTAAGCTTAATGGATAATTTATGATGAATTGATTATCAGTTCTTTTTAATGTTTCATTATTTAATAATCCTGCCTTCACTTTTTCTTGACCAATATCAGATGCCTAGAACCCGGATCCTCCGAAAGTCTCTGAAGCTCTGAGTGGATAATGTCCTGGATGTCCTGTTTAATTTGCGAGTAGTTTTTCTGAACCATGGTCTTATCGATTTTTCTGATTTCAGGGATATTTTGATACCCGGATTCTTCATCAGATCTAATGGCCTGATGATCGTTGATGATTTCACAGTGAAAAGCTTTCAGGGCCATTTTACAGTCCGGGTTGTCTGCCACCAAACCTACAAATTCCCCCGAGAAGAGTGAGGGTATTGTGAGGATGGATATGAATCCAACGGTGATGTGAATCAAATTCAATCTTTTATGCCTTCCCTGGAATCACTACTAACTGAAGTGTCCTACTTAGAAAAAGAATAAGTGTTGTAATTTCAGATTTACCTTTCAGATAAATACCTATTCCCGATCATTCCCGATTCAATACATCGGCAGGATTAGTCCGGGCCACTTTAAGTGTCTGCGAACAAATC
>JBGSXH010000062.1:0-7964 GCA_041751515.1 Cyclobacteriaceae bacterium
GAGCATGACGGCATACTCTACCGGTTGCAGGTCTGTATCCAAATTATTGAGCTGCAAGGAGCTTTGGCTAAGAAATCTGCCCGGATCTGCCTGAAACTGATTGATGGGAACTGCATGAAAGTCACCGAACAAGGTGGTAGGCTGTGATGCGATCGTTCTGTCGAAGTAAAAGTTATCATTGTCCGTCCTATCTTTATTAAGATAAACATAGTCAATATTCCAGTTGTCGTAAGCACCAGCGGGATTGGTATACACCTGGAAAGCAAATTGAAAATTTTCGTGAAAATAAATAGGGTTTACGATGCTGATCATTTCCTGAAAAAACTGGTCCAGCGGTATATCGGGATCGAATTCCTGCACCCAAACCTCATCCCAAGTTTCATCAACATTCAGCAGTTCCACGCTGATCCGATCTCCCTGGTCTGGGCTATTGCCCAGACCTCCCATCTGCCAGAAAAAACTGAGCATTAGCTGGTCGGCTGCTGTAAAAGCACTGATGTTGATGGGTTGAGACTGCAGCCGGTCGGTTGCTATAGCATTGCTGCCCTGGGCGTTATAGGGTCTGCCATTGCTATCGGCCCCATCAAGGCTGGCAACCTGGAAGCTAGGGGCATTAACGCCTATACCGCCATTGATATAAACATTCTGGCTGTTTTGCCATTTTGTGGTATCGGGAAAACGCTCCGTTGCGGTGAAATCATCCCAAAAGGGAAAAAGTGATTCCTGCTGGGTTTCCTGTAGTCTTTGGTTGGGGAGCTTGCTGCTGGTATTGTCACTGCCATGTGGATGCGGCAATAGTATTAGTTGTGCCTTCAGCCCGGTAACAACCAGGAGAAAGCACAATGTTAATGTGAATTGAAAAGCATAATTATTCCTCACGGTTGTTTCTTGTATCCATTTCCTGGAAAACCGACTCTTCCTTCTTTTTCTCTTCTCCCTGCTGACCGTCTTCCTCCGGATCCCCGACAGCTACCCAAAGGTCCACCATTTCGCCCACCCTGATGTTGCCTCCTGCTGGAGGTTCCTGCCGGATAATGGTGCCTGGTGCATAATCTTCATCCTGCACTTCCAAAATATTGCCTACCTGTAAATTGGAGCCAATGATCAGAAATTCCGCGCTTTCAAGGTCCATTGTTAGTACACTGGGCACCGGAAAGGTTTGCTTGCCCAGGCCATCACCCACGACCAGGTCAATTTTAGAGCCCTTGTGGATGCTTCTGCCTTCATCTATTTTTTCCCCGTTATAGCGTTGCTCCAGCACTGCATTTTGTGCCAGGTCGGGCTTGTATTCTATCCTTCCTAAAATAAGCCCGTAACTTTCCAACACCATCTGGGCAGATTTTACCGAACCATCAATTAGGTTGGGCATTTTCACCTTGGGCGGATTTTCCGCATTCAATGAAACGTATATTTTCCGGTTTTCCTTTACCCTGGAACCCGATTTGGGATTCTGCTTCAACACGGCATTGGGTGGATATTCACTGCTATAGCTGGAGTCGGTCAATACTTCATAACGCAAATTTCGCTGGGTCAGATACCCCTGTAGCTCCTCATAATTGACCCCAATTAAGTCAGGGACAGTTTGTGTTTCACTATGGTTGGTGGTCTTGGGCAGGAAGACAAAGAAAAACACCATAATGATAGCGACAGCCAGAATGATAATAAATAACAGGTGAATCAGCACCTGTTTAAATGAATTGATCCTCATCATATATTTGCTTGAATACGGTCTTTACTTCTTTTTGTGCCAAAGTCCAGAATAGCATCGATGAACTCATATGGCTTATAATTATTAATGGCACACTGATGGAAAATACAGGTCGCAGGTGTCATGCCTGGCAAAGAATTTACTTCAATAATATAAGTATCTACCTTGCCGCTTTTGTCGATTCTTACAAAAGCATCAATGCGCGCGTATCCTTCCACATTAAGAATTTTGGCTACCTTCTCCAGTTCAGCCCTTACTTGTTTGGAGATAGATTGATTTTCCTTTCCGGGCACAAAGCGTGCCGGAGTAATATTCTGTCCTTCTCCGGCCAAAAACTTCTCTTCCAGCGAAAGCACATCGCCGGTCGCCAACGTTTCGGAAGGCTCGAAAATTTCGTAGGCAATACTGCCATCTTCCTGGAAGTGCGTTAGCAAACCACCAGTAATTTCGAGAAAATAAGCAGCATCTTTTCTGTCTATAAGCTCTTCGACAAGAAATACATTTTTCAGCGGAAACTCTTCGCTGCGTTTCAGCTTCAACAAGGCTGCTTCTTCAGCGGATAGCAGTATATCTTTTCTGAATATCAAATGCGCAAAAGCGCTCAGCTCTTCCTTATTTTTAAGTTTCTTCACCGCCGAACTGCAACCATCGTCACAGGGCTTGGCAATAATCGGATAATTGAAGCGTGATTCTATAGCAGCTATAACAGCTTCCGAGTTGCTCTGCCAATCCGCTTCCGATACAAGAAAATGATCGGCCACTTTGACACCGTTTTCCCTTAATATCCTATTCGTTTCAAATTTGTTGATGGTAGTTTGTGAGCTTTCGTAACCAGATCCATTATAGGGAATATTGTACTTTTCCAGCTCCTGCTGCACGGCACCATCTTCTCCGGGCCTGCCATGGAGGGCAATAAAAGCCAGGTCAACCTGCGATGCAAGCGCTTTATAGTCCAATGCCTGAAATGAAGTAATGGCTTCTGCCACATACTTTTGCGTGATGGCCTCGGTTTCTTTGACGATGGCTTTTAAGACAGGATGGTTCTTTTCCTGATCGTAGACGGCAATTTTTTCCTTGATATCATCTGCATTGTCCTTCAACATGATGTTAACAGGCAATTTATACAGCTCATGCTTCTCTTCATTGCCGGTTAAGAAAACTGGGATGGGATGATATTTTGTTGATGAGGAAAGCTTCTCGTAGATATTCCGACCGCTCTCAACGGAAATATGCCTTTCTGAACTGAAGCCACCCATGATCACGGCTACTTTTATTTTTTCTTCGCTGGCTTCATGCAAGGCCTTTAACTGCGCATCAAGTTTAGCTAGCTGTGCCCTTAATGTTTGGTTTCGTTTGCCCGTTTTTATACGTTCCACCAGAGAGGTTCTGATAATATAACTCAAAAACTGCGAAGGATTTAAGCCAATCTCGGCTGCCTGATGAAAGAAGAATGAAGAGGGTAACATGCCCGAAGTGGTATTGGGGTCATTCAGAAAAATTTCATTTTTCTCCGTAATAAAACCATCAATACGCGCATAAACATTGCAGTGTAAAGTGTCAAAAAGACGCGCACATTCTTGTCGTATATTGGTGATGTGCTCTGCAGCGATGCGAATAGGAGTGACCTTTCTGCTAACACCCGGCAGGTATTTAGACCGGTAATCGAAAACTTCACTGCCTTTCACAATTTCCGTAGGGGGCAGGGCGATGGCTTGGCCGGCTTCATCCTGAATAACGATACAGGAAAATTCCTTACCAGCAATGTACGATTCAATTAGTATTTCCTCCTCTGAATTAATACTGGTCAATGCCAATGTTGCTTTGCCTGCAGCCATGGCATTCTCCAGGGCTTGAATGAGCTCCTGCGGTGTATAATAGGTGTTTTGGTCTTCATCAATGGCAGGAAGCCCTATGCCTTCCCGGATATCGATCAGGCTGATGAGCTCACTACGTCTGGCATAATCCGGCAGCATCTGCCAGGCCTTTAAGTCGATATGTTTGATAAAAAAGCTTCTGTTGACTGCTGCTTCAAAGGCAGGAACATCACGGTCCTTGAGAATGGAGACGCCAATGGAGGAGCCTTGGTTTGGCGCTTTGATGACCAGCGGAAGTCCAAGCGCTGCTACTAAATTATCTAAGATTCTGGTGCTGTTTTGTTCGTTGCTCCAGGCATCACGGGTAAGTGTTGCTTTCTTCGGGCTGGGAAAGTGATGGCTTTCCATCAGGTCTTTTTGCACCGTCTTGTTAATGCCAATCGCAGAGGGCAATATGCCAGAGCCGGAATAAGGGATATTATACCATTCCAGCAAACCTTGAAGATTGCCATCTTCGCCATAAGGACCGTGTAAAGCAAGGAAGGCAAAATCCATGTACAGATTAAATTCCTGCGGACTAATGACCTTGCCCACACTATTGGCAATTGCTAAGAGGTCGGTTTCGGAAAGTTTTGCCAGGGATTCTATGTAAATCTGATATTGCTCTTCGGTAGATGGAACATATTGTGAAGGAGGGTAAAAATCGCGGATGGTACCTTTGTAAATGTACTGCCAGTCCAATAAAATGAACCTTCCAAGGCTATCCACAAAAACCGGTACGGCTTCGAATATGGCTTTATCAAGGTTATCGAACACGGTACGGCCCCCCGCAAATGATATTTCCCGTTCTCTGGATTGTCCTCCAAAAAATATTCCTATTTTCATAAATTACTGTTCCAATATAAGCTGCTGCTCATAAAATGTGCAAAATTTAACCTGAAGGCTAAATTAACGACTTTCCCATTAAATAAAGTATTTAATTCCGATATAACTTACAGCCAAAAGCCCCTGTTCAATAAGGGTTTAATGCTAATTATCGTCTTACTAAAACTTTCCTGGTCTGGCTGAATTGCTCGTTGATGATGCGCACAAAATATATACCATCTTTCAACCCATGTACTGGTACAGGGTAAGTCTGGTTTAAAGTATTGGGTAAGAACTGCTCCTGAAGCAATTTTCCCTGTACATCGTAAAGATACAAATGGGTATCGAGCCGGGTTTCCAGGTTGAAAGTAAAGTAAAAAATAGCATCAGCCGGGTTAGGATAAAGTACAAAATCGTCTGCAGTTCTTACAGGAGTCGGATCGTTGGTGACAAAAAATTCTGCATTTTCAATATACAGGTTATTACCGAAGCCATTCCGGGCCACAAAAGCAAATCTTAAGTTATTGAGTCCCGCATAATCTGAAAGATCAATGAACTCTAATTGCCAGTCATCATCGGACGAGGGAACAAAGCTTTCGCGGGAAAGCGCCCCGGCAATTCTTGGTCCGTTGCGGTTGACCAGCGTATCGGTGAAGGTAAGGCCGCAGTCCAGTGATGCCAAAATCATGAGCGTATCGCTATAATTGGGTGTTTCTGCATAGGCAAGGTTAAAAAAGACGCTGGCTTCGAGTGCTGTGCTGAAGTCCATGACGGGACTTATCAGCCAGTCTTCTCTCCCAAAATCGTCGATGGTATAATAGGGTAAACTAGCGGCAGTACCACTTTCCGTACCCGCCACGCCCGTGACCGACCAGGAGTTGTTTGCGTCCCTGTTACGAACAAAAGATGACCAGGCTTCCTGCTCCAGACTGGCTGCTGTAAATAGTGCCCGGTAAGGAATGATTTCCCGGGTGTTATCTACCGTGAACTGTCTAAATAAGTTATTGTCCTGAGCAAAATCATCTGCAGCATTATTGATATTAGTAAGCGAAACACTCAATTGTTGTACCCCCGCAGGCAGTGTCTGCGCAGGCAGTTGAAAGGTGTCGACGGCTTCAGGAAGCAGGTTTACTTCAAAACCTATCTCTTCATAAGTTAAGCTGCTGTAGTTATAACCGGCCGTAAAGTCACTGATGGTATTGGTTCCCTGGTTTTGTACAATAAATTTGGCGGCGATCGGCTCCTCGCATCCAGCCGCTACGGGGCTTATAATTTCCAGCACTGTGATGTCATTTTCGTACTGTTGTTTGCCATAGACCCGCACATCGTCAAGATAAAGGTTATTTCCGTAGCCGTTTTGCGCGATAAAAGCCAGGATCAATTCACCCTGGTCAAGGTAATCGGTCAGGTCGAAAAACATGCGCTTCCATTCCGTTCTGTTGGCAGGTGTAAAAGGCTGCTGCCGCTCATCTGCCACAGTAGACAGCTCCGATCCTCTGCGGTCAAATAACGTATTTTCTGCTGTAAATGTATTGCCACAATCTGCTGATAGCGCTACGATGAGCCGGTCCATCTCCATCCCTGGAAATATGGCATGGGCATAACGAAATGAAATATATGCTTCCCGGTAATTTGTCAAGTCAAAACCCGGCGTTAACATTGTCGTCTGACTGCCAAGCGACAAGCTGTCTTCGTAGAAATTCACAAAAGCCGCGGTATTATTCACTGTTCCGTTGCCGGCTGCCGGGGCAATTTGCCAACCTGATATCCCATCGGGGTTGCGCACTGTCCAGTTTTCAGGGATAGCACTAAAATCAGTAGCAATTGGAAGTTCAGCCTGTGGAATGACATTGAAGGTAACCGACCGGCTATCGTTTAAGGGATTACCATCCTGAACACTGTTGACTCCCGTGATATCGAAAGTGAGTTCCTGTGGCTCAAAATCATCAATCATGATGGACTCAAAACTGAGCGTAGTGGTATCGGCAAGGTCAAGGTCGACGGCAAAGGTAGTATTGGCAATTACAATGCCATTTAGGTTTAAGCTAATGGTGACGCTGTTGATGGAATTGCTGCCATAATTCCTTACCTGTATAGTCGGGGTCAATTCCTCACTGCACAAGCCTTCCTGTGGACTGATGATTTGCCGGATACCCGCATCATTGTCAACAAAAATGGGCTCATTTAAGCCCTGAGCGTTAAGTAGCGACTGTCTTCGAGGAGCATTTTCCAGTACGATCTGCATGCGTTCTGTCTGACAGACGGTGAAGATGTTCATACATGCATCGTCTGTATAATCCATATAATTCTGGAACATATCTCTGCTGCCACAGGAATTTCCTGATCTAGGACAACCTGTATAGCTGGACTGGGCCTGGGGGGTATCATCACAGAAGTCATCAACGTCGCAACCGCCATCACCCCAAATGTGTCGCAATCCCAGGAAATGACCTACCTCATGGGTAGTGGTCCTACCACGGTTGAAAGGTGCTTCCAGCGCTTCGAAATCTCCTTTTTCAGCGGATCCAAAAAACTGATAACCAACGGTTACACCATCTGTCAGGCGACTATCGGGTACGCCTTCCAGGCCTTCCAATAGGTCGGTAACGGGATATTGCGCGTAGCCCAATAGGCCGCCTGCAAGCGTCGTTACCCAGATGTTGAGGTATTCTTCTGCCGGCCAATAGCTTTGAGCCGTCAGTTCCTGTTCATCGAAGATAGACCATTGTCGCTGGCTCCCCTGAGTTCTGACAATGCCATTGGTACTAAGGCCTTCCGGGTCGGTTTTCGCCAGTACAAATTCAATTTGCGGGTCTGCTGCAACTGGAAGAAAAATGCCAGGCGTGTTCACGGTATCGCTATTTCTTCGACGGAAATCTTCGTTTAAAACCTCAATTTGAGAGATGATCTGGGCATCAGGGATATTGCTGCCTTCGCCGACAGGTTCACCATTATGCACCACATGGACAACTACAGGTATGCGGTAAACAGGTGCCTCCTGGAACATGCGCATATTGGTAGCGGCCTGTCGTTGTAATTTTTTGTTTTTTAACCATTGTTCAAACTGTGCTTCCTTCTGAGAGCCGGGGGCATGGTTATGCCGATGCTCCTGCAGCAATACCGTTCCGCATTGCTCCTGAGCGATAACCATATGATTACCTATATAAAAAAGGGTAAATAGCAGGAATGAAAAAAATAGCGCTTTGTTCACGGGTAAAAATAAAAAAGGCAATCAGCGAAAACGCTAAATTGCCTTAAAATATCAATTGCTAAATGAGGGAGCCTGGAAGTTGGGCATTAGGATCATCCGGACTGGTAATATTAATAGCTTTCACTCCGACAATTTCAGGAACTGCTTTCTTGATGGCTTCCTCGACGCCAGCCTTTAAAGTCATTGTCGACATTGGGCAAGTGCCGCATGCACCCATTAATTCCAACATCACAATCATGTCATCGGTTACTTCCAGTACTTTCACATTCCCGCCATCTGCTTCAAGGTACGGCCTGATGGTGTCCAGGGCAAGCTCAACGCGAGCGTAAAGTTCAGGATTTATAGTGGTTTGATTTTCCATAGTTTA